>VAWU01000025.1:0-10059 GCA_005888325.1 Actinomycetota bacterium | reverse complement strand
CGTCGAGCACAAGCTCCCCGCGCCGAAGGGGATCCTGCTCTACGGGCCGCCCGGTTGCGGCAAGACGCTCATCGCGAAGGCGGTCGCCAACTCGCTGGCCAAGAAGGTCGCCGAGGTCACCGGTGACACCAACGCCAAGAGCTACTTCCTCAACATCAAGGGCCCCGAGCTGCTCAACAAGTACGTCGGCGAGACCGAGCGCCAGATCCGGCTCGTCTTCCAGCGGGCGCGCGAGAAGTCCGAGGAGGGGATGCCGGTCATCGTCTTCTTCGACGAGATGGACTCGCTGTTCCGCACGCGTGGCACGGGCATCTCGTCCGACATGGAGTCGACGGTCGTGCCGCAGCTCCTGGCCGAGATCGACGGGGTCGAGACGTTGAAGAACGTCATCGTGATCGGCGCGTCGAACCGTGAGGACCTCATCGACCCCGCCATCCTGCGGCCGGGACGGCTCGACGTGAAGATCAAGATCGAGCGACCGACCCGAGACGCGGCGGCGCAGATCTTCAGCCGCTACCTGTCGTCCGACCTCCCCCTGGCCGAAGACGAGGTCACCGCGCTGGGCGGCAGCGACCGCGAGAAGTGCGTGCGTCTGATGATCGAGCGCACGGTCGAGGAGATGTACCGCGACGACGACGAGAACCGCTTCCTCGAGGTCACCTACCAGAACGGCGACAAGGAGATCCTGTACTACAAGGACTTCGCGTCGGGCGCGATGATCGAGAACATCGTGCGCCGGGCCAAGAAGCTGGCCATCAAGCGCACGATCGCGGGCGAAGGACGCGGCATCCGCACCTCCGACCTCATCGCCTCGATCAAGCAGGAGTACAAGGAGCACGAGGACCTGCCCAACACCACCAACCCCGACGACTGGGCGAAGATCTCGGGCCGGAAGGGCGAGCGCATCGTGTACATCCGCACGCTCCTGTCCGACGAGGGCGAGGCCGGTCCCACCGGCGGTCGGGCCATCGAGCGCGTCGGGACGGGGCAGTACCTCTGACGGCACCTCTGGCGGCTGGACAGGGGCCCCGAGCGGGGTAGCGTCACACCGATGGCGATTCGCAAGGTCTGCGGAATCGAAACCGAGTACGGCATCATCCTGCGCGGTGCCGGCGAGTCCAACCCCGTCACCGCATCATCGGTGCTGATCAACGCCTATGTCGCCCGCGCCCAGCGCAAGGTGGGCTGGGACTTCGAGGACGAGTCGCCTGGGCGCGACGCGCGGGGTTTCGCGCGCGAGGGGTCGATGGCGCCCGAGGTCGAGACGCACCTGGTCAACGCGGTCCTCACCAACGGCGCCCGCTACTACGTCGACCACGCCCATCCCGAGTACTCCTCGCCCGAGTGCGCCGACGCGCTCGAGTGCGTTCGCTACGACAAGGCGGGCGAGCGCATCCTGGCCCGGTCGGTGGAGGCGGCGGCCGCGGTGCTGCCCGCGGGCCAGGACGTCGTGATCCTGAAGAACAACTCCGACCGCAAGGGCAACTCCTACGGCACGCACGAGAACTACCTGATGGACCGGGCGGTGCCGTTCAGCCGCATCGTGCACCACGTGATGCCGCACTTCGTGAGCCGCCAGATCTACACCGGCGCGGGCAAGGTGGGGTCCGAGGTGTCGTCGGTGAGCAGCGCCGACGTTCCGTTCCAGCTGACCCAGCGAGCCGACTTCTTCGAGGAGGAGGTCGGCCTGGAGACCACGCTGAAGCGGCCGATCGTGAACACCCGCGACGAGCCCCACGCCGACGCCCAGAAGTACCGGCGACTCCACGTGATCGTGGGCGACGCCAACCTGTGCGAGGTGGCGACCTACCTCAAGGTGGGCGTCACCGCGATCGTGCTCGCCATGATCGAGGACGACTTCTTCGGTGAGCTCGACCTCACGCTGGTCACGCCGGTGCAGGCGATCCGGCAGGTCTCCTACGACCTGACCCTCGGCCAGCCGCTCGAGCTCGCCGACGGTCGCCGCCTCACCGCGCTCGAGATGCAGTGGGAGCTGCTCGACCTGGCGCGCAAGTACGCGGAGGACCGCGGGCTCGAGGCGGTCGACGACGACGTGGGGCGCGACGTCCTCCGCCGTTGGGAGACCACCCTGACGGGCCTCGAGGTCGATCCCATGCAGCTCGCGGGCCAGATCGACTGGGTCGCCAAGTACACCTTGGTCGATGCCTACCGCGAACGCCGGGGCCTGCGCTGGGACGACCACAAGCTGGCGGCCATGGACCTGCAGTACCACGACATCCGGCCCGAGCGGTCGCTGTTCGCGCGGCTCGACACCGAGAAGCTGTTGAGCGAGGAATCCGTCGTCGAGGCGATCACGGAGCCCCCGAAGGGCACGCGCGCGTACTTCCGCGGCAAGTGCCTGCAGCGCTGGGCGTCGTCGATCGCCGCAGCCAACTGGGATTCGATGGTATTTGACCTTGGCACCGACCCCCTGCGTCGGGTACCCATGATGGAGCCGCTCAAAGGAACCGCGGCGCACGTCGATACGTTGTTGGAAGGATGCGCGAGCCCCGCAGAGCTGTTGGAGCGCCTGGGCTCATAGGGAGGCAGTTCATTCGTCATGCCAGAGCGAGAGCAGAAGAAGAAGCCGGCACCGGCCCGTAAGCAGGAGGACGTCGAGGAGGCGCCGGCCGCGTCGAAGCAGGGTGAGAAGCTGAAGGCCGAGCTCGACGACCTCCTCGACGAGATCGACGAGGTCCTCGAGGACAACGCCGAGGAGTTCGTGCGCTCGTACGTCCAGAAGGGCGGGCAGTAGCGCCCCGAGCTCCCGCGCGGGACCCGGGGAGCGGGTCCGTCGGCACGGTCCTGATCACCGCGGGGAGGCGGTAGCCTCCGTCTCCACATGAGCCTCCCCCTCTTCCCCCCCGGCGCCGACCCCGGCCCCGACTTCGGCGAGCTGCTCCGCAGGTTGCGGCTCGAGCCGGTTGCGGTCGAGCATGCCGACCCCGCGCTCCAGATCACCCACGGCACCACCATCGTCGCCCTGCGCTACACCGAGGGCGTGGTCATGGCCGGTGACCGCCGGGCCACCGCGGGGTCCTCGATCGCCCATCGGGCGATGGAGAAGGTGTACCCGGCCGACCGGCACTCGGGGGTGGCGATCGCAGGCGCGGCGGGCTTCGCGCTCGACATGGTTCGCCTCTTCCAGCTCCAGCTCGAGCACTACGAGAAGGTCGAGGGCATGGCGCTGAGCCTCGAGGGCAAGGCGAACCAGCTGGCCCAGATGGTGCGCCAGAACCTGCCGAGCGCCATGCAGGGCCTGGTCGTCGTGCCCCTCTTCGCGGGGTACGACCTGCGCCGCCGCCAGGGTCGCATCTTCACCTACGACGTCACCGGCGGCCGCTACGAGGAGAGCGACTTCCACGCCGACGGCTCGGGCGGCCGCGACGCGCGGACCACCGTGAAGTTGGGCTGGACCGACGGGATGGAGCGGGCCGCCGCGCTCGAGCTCGCCATCCAGGCGCTCTACGAGGCGGCGGACGAGGACTCGGCCACCGGGGGGCCCGACGCGGTGCGAGGCATCTACCCGACGCTCGCCACCATCACCGACCGGGGCTACGAGGCCGTGCCGGAGGCCGAGGTGTCGGAACGCTTCGCCGCCCTCATCGAGCACAAGTCCGCACAGGGCCGGCTGCGATGAAGCGGCGAAGCCGCTCGCGGGCGCGCGTGGTGATCGCATGAGCATGCCGTTCTACGTGGCGCCGGAGCAGGTCATGAAGGACCGGGCGGACTACGCCCGGAAGGGCATCGCCCGCGGTCGCAGCCTGATCGCCGTCGTGTTCGACGAAGGCATCCTGATTTGCGCGGAGAACCCCTCGCGCACGCTGCACAAGGTGAGTGAGATCTACGACCGCATCGCGTTCGCGGGTGTCGGCAGGTACAGCGAGTTCGACACGCTGCGCACCGCAGGCGTGCGCCACGCCGACCTGAAGGGCTACTCGTTCTCGCGTGAGGACGTCGATGCACGCTCGCTCGCCAACGCCTACGCGCAGACCCTCAACCAGATCTTCACCCACGAGATGAAGCCGCTGGAGGTGGAGATCCTCGTGGCGGAGGTGGGCATTCCCGACGAGCACGGCGACGACTCCGACCAGCCGCACAGCGAGGACCAGCTGTACCACATCCAGTACGACGGCACGGTGGTCGACGAAGAGGGCTTCACGGTGCTCGGCGGCGAGGCCGACGTCATCGACGACCGGGTGAAGGAGGGCTTCCAGCCGGGGATGAGCCTGCAGGCTGCCCTCCACCTCGCCGTCGGCGCGCTGGCGGGGCCCGAGCGCACCCTCGCGCCCAAGGACCTCGAGGTCGCGGTGCTCGCCCGCAGCGACGGCCGCCGCGCGTTCCGGCGCATCGCCGACGACGAGCTGGCCGCGCTGCTGCCCGAGCCGGCCGCGGATGCCGGCCCCGGCGGGGGCTAGATCGCGCGCGAGAGGGTCAGCGCCGCGACTGCGACGATCGCCGCCAGCACCACCCAGCGGGGCCAGGTGAGCGAGGGGACGGCGGCCTCGTCGACGGGCTCGTCGAACGCCGACTCGACCTCGTCGACCAGCAGGACCTCTCGAGCCGTGTCCAGGGCGTCGGCCTCGACGTACACGTGGGTGTCGCCCATCGGGTAGACGCCGTCGACGTTGCCCCGGAGCTGCACCATGATGCCCTCGGCGCCCAGCCGGGCGGCGATGACCCGGGCGTGGAAGGTGCTCCGCACGGTGGCCAGGCGCACCATTCGGGTCCGTTGCATCGGCTGAACGGTACCGTGGGCCGGGACAGCGGGGAGAGAGCGGAGCATGGAGCGCCGGATCTTCGGCTTGGAGAACGAGTACGGCGTGACGTGCACGTTGCGCGGGCAGCGCCGGCTCAGCCCCGACGAGGTGGCCCGCTACCTCTTCCGCCGGGTCGTGAGCTGGGGTCGGTCGAGCAACGTCTTCCTCGAGAACGGCGCCCGCCTGTACCTCGACGTCGGCAGCCATCCCGAGTACGCCACACCCGAGTGCGACTCGATCTACGACCTCGTGTGCCACGACAAGGCGGGGGAGCGCATCCTCGAGAGCCTGTTGGCGAGCGCGGAGCAACGACTTCGCGAAGAGGGCATCCGGGGCGTCGTCTACCTGTTCAAGAACAACACCGATTCGGCCGGCAACTCCTACGGGTGCCACGAGAACTACCTCACGAGCCGGCGCGACGACTTCGGTCACTACGCCGAAGTCCTCATTCCGTTCTTCGTCAGCCGTCAGGTCTTTGCGGGCGCCGGCAAGGTGCTGCAGACCGCGCGCGGTGCCATGTACTGCATCAGCCAGCGGGCCGAGCACATCTGGGAGGGAGTCTCGAGCGCCACCACTCGCAGCCGGCCCATCATCAACACGCGCGACGAGCCGCACGCCGACGCCGAGCGCTTTCGCCGGCTCCACGTCATCGTCGGCGATTCCAACATGAGCGAGTACGCCACCTTCCTGAAGGTCGGCGCCACCAGCATCCTGCTCCGCATGCTCGAGGATCCCGGCGTGGTGCTGCGCGACATGACGCTCGAGAACCCCATCCGCGCCATTCGCGAGATCAGCCACGACATGACGTGCCGGCGGCGGGTCCGCCTGGCGAACGGGCGCGAAGCCAGCGCGATCGACATCCAGTCCGAGTACCTCAACCGGGCCCTGCGCTACAGCGAGACGCGGGGTCTCGGTCCACTCGAGGAGCAGGCACTGAAGATGTGGGAGCACTGCCTCAGCGGGCTCGAGACCGATCCGCTGAGCCTCGACCGGGAATGCGACTGGGTCATCAAGCACCGTCTCATCGAGGGCTACCGCGCCCGCCACGGCCTGCAGCTCACGCACCCCAAGGTGGCCCTCATGGACCTCCAGTACCACGACGTCAATCGCGACCGGGGCCTCTACTACCGCATGCAGGCGCGCAACCTCGTCGACCGCGTGTGCACCGACGAGGCCGTCGAGAGCGCGGTGCTCAACCCGCCCGAGACGACGCGTGCCCGGTTGCGCGGCGAGTTCATCCGCCGGGCCAAGGAGCGGAAGCGCGACTACACGGTCGACTGGGTCCACCTCAAGCTGAACGACCAGGCGCAGCGCACGGTGCTCTGCAAGGACCCCTTCAAGTCACGCGACGAGCGCGTGGAGAAGCTCATCGCGAGCCTGTAGCCCGCCGTGCCCAGCTTCCGCACCGGCGTCGTCACCGCCATCGTGTCGGAGCGCACGGGCCTGCAGCGGGTGGAGGTCGACGGCGAGAAGGCCTACGTGCTGACGCAGCTCGTCGGGCCGGTGGCGGTAGGGGACCGCGTCGTGATGAACACGACCGCGGTGGAGTTGGGCCTCGGCACCGGCGGCTCGCACGTCGTGCACTGGAACCTGGCGCGCGAGTCGTGGGCGCACGCCGGGCCGGGCCACATCATGAAGTTGCGTTACACGAGCCTGCAGGTCGACACCGGCGCGGCCGAGGAGCTCGGGCCCTTCGACCCCGCGTCGGGCCTGGCCGGGACGCCGGTGGTGGTGTGTGGGTTGCACAGCCAGGTCGCCTGCGTCGCCGCCACGTTCAAGCGCACGGCGCCGGGGCGACGGCTCACCTACGTCATGACGGACGGCGGCGCGTTGCCGCTCGCGCTCTCCGACCTGGTTGCCGACCTGCGCGCCGCGTCGTTGCTCGACGCCACGGTCACGTGCGGCCACGCGTTCGGCGGTGACCACGAGGCCGTCAACCTTCACTCCGCGCTCCAGGTCGCGGACGCGATGACCGGTGCCGACGCGGTCGTCGTCGCCATGGGGCCGGGAGTGGTCGGGACCGGGACCGCAACCGGCACGAGCGCGATCGAAGCCGCGACCGCGATCGACGCCGTCCGCGCGCTCGGAGGAAGACCCGTGGCCGTGGTGCGCTACTCGGACGCGGACGGGCGCGCCCGTCATCGTGGCGTGAGCCACCACACCGTCGAGGCTTTGGACTGCGCGCACGGCCGCGCGTTGGTCGCGGTGCCGGTGGGCGAGCCGACGCCCGACGTCGGCGACCACGAGGTCGTCCATGTCGAGGTGCCCGAGATGAGCGCGTTGCTGTCGTCGCACGGCCTCACGGTGACGACCATGGGACGCGGGCCGGACGCAGACCCCGGCTTCTTCCGCTACGCGGGCGCGGGCGGCGTCGCCGCCGGGCAGCTACTCGGCTGAGCGTTTGCGGATGCGATAGGAGCACACCGCGTCGCCCGCCATGGTGTGCGCGACGCGGGTGACCTCGACGTCGGGTCCCATCACGCGGCGAAACAGATCGAGCTCCATGGCGCACACCGCGGGGTAGCTCTCGGCGACTCTGTGCACCGCGCAGTTGTTCTCGGTGAGCACGAGCTCACCGTTGCCGTCGGAGCTGCTCTCCGCGAGGTACCCCGCGTCGTCGCGGATCTGGGCCAGCCCCGCGACCCGCTCCTGGAGCCCGGAGCAACCGGCGAGGGCTTCCTCGTACTCGACGACCAGCTTGTCGCCCCGTCGGTGGAACACCGCATCGACGGCATCGGGGCCGGCGTGCTCGGCGAGGTCCTCGAGGACGTCGAGGGCGAACGTGTCGTAGCGACGGGGGAACAGCTCGAGCCCGGTGGCAGTGAGCCGCCAGCCGGATGCGGGGCGTCCGAGACCGCGGCGGGCCGACGTCACCGCCTCGACCAGGTCGTCGGACGCGAGCGCGTCGAGATGGCGACGCACACCCATGCCGGTGAGCTGCAGCTCCTGCGCGAGCTCGGCGACCGTGATGCCGGGACGCTTGCGCAGCAGCAGGAGCAACTCGCGCCTCGTGTTCACCGAGAAGAGGTTACCGGACCCACTGCGGCCGGCCGCACAACCGAAACCGCGGCCCGCCTCACGAACGGGTGCGCGGACCGCGCCGGTAGGCTGCCGCCGGTGTCCCGGCTGGAACGACTGATCAACCTCACCGCCGCGCTGCTCGACACCGATCGGTTGCTCACGGCGGACGAGGTCCACGAACGCGTGCCCGGCTACGCCGACGACCGCAACACGTTTCGGCGGGCCTTCGAGCGCGACAAGGAGACGCTCCGCGACATGGGGGTACCCATCTCGACGGGGCTCCCCGACCCCGACAACCCCAACGTCGTCGGCTACCGCGTCCCGCGCGACGAGTACTACCTGCCCGACCCCGAGCTCGAGCCGGACGAGCTCGCGGCGTTGCATCTCGCCGCGTCCGCCGTGCGGCTCGAGGGTGCGGGCGGCGTCGAGGCGCTCTGGAAGCTCGGCGGCGCGGTGGCCGAGGGCGGACCGGTCGCCGAGCTCGCCGCGCTGCCGGGTGCCGCGCACCTGGTCGCGCTGTTCGGCGCCATCTCCGCCCGGCAGGCGGTGAGCTTCGCCTACCGCGACGCGACCCGTGAGGTCGACCCGTTCCGCCTGTCGTTCCGCAACGGTCACTGGTACCTGGCCGGCCTCGACCACACACGGGGCGAGGAGCGGTCGTTCCGTCTCGATCGCATCACCGGCGGCGTGGTACCGGTCGGTGAGCCGGGCGCGTTCGAACGGCCGGCCGTGACCGGCCGCCAGCCCCCGCCATGGCTGCTCGGCGGCGACGAGCCCGTCACCGCGCACCTTCTCGTCGACGCGGACCAGGCGGGTTGGGCGGTGGGCCAGGTGGGCCCGGAGGGTGTCGAGGAACGGCGGCCCGACGGCTCGGTCGTGCTCGCGGTGCACGTCACCAACCGCAGCGCGTTCCGGTCGTTCGTGCTCGGCTTCCTCGACCACGCCGAGGTCGTCGGCCCGCCGGAGCTGCGCGCCGAGCTCGTCGACTGGCTGGAGGCGCTGTGCCGCGCGTGAGCGCCGACGACCGGCTGCGACGGCTGCTCGCGCTCGTGCCCTGGGTGGCCGCGCACGACGGACCGAGCGTGGAGGAGGTGTGCGCGCGGTTCGGATGCACCGAGGACGAGCTGGTCGAAGACCTCGACCTGCTCTTCCTCTGCGGCCTCTACCCCTACACCCCTGACGTTCTCATCGAGACCGACATCGCCGACGGCCGCGTCTGGATCCGCTACGCCGAGTACTTCTCGCGGCCGCTCCGGCTCACGCCGGACGAGGGCCTGGCGCTGCTGGCCAAGGCGCACACGCTGCTCGCGGTTCCCGGCAGCGACCCGTCCGGCCCGCTCGCGCGCGGACTGGCGAAGCTGGCGCGCGCCGTGGGCGTCGATCCCGACGAGGCGCTGGAGATCGAGATGAACCCCGTGCCGACCGAGGTCATCGACACGATGCGTCGCGCCGTCTCGGAGCGCCGCCAGGTGGAGATGGAGTACTACTCGTTCGGGCGCGACTCGGCGGCGACGCGCGTCATCGACCCCTACTCCGTCTTCGCCGCGTCGGGCCAGTGGTACGTGGCGGCGTTCTGCCACACCGTCGACGACGAGCGGCTGTTCCGTCTCGACCGCGTGCGCCGCGCCACACCGCTCGACGCGACGTTCGCGGCGCCGACCGTCACGCCCGACCTCACGGTCTACGAGCCGCAGCCCGACGACCCGCGCGTCGAGCTCGACCTCGAGCCGGGGGCGCGGTGGGTGATCGAGCAGTACCCGGTCGAGGGTGTCGAGGGGCGGCCGGGCGGTGGCTGGCGGGTACGGCTGGTGGCGAGCGAGCGGGCGTGGCTCGAGCGCTTGTTGCTGCGGCTCGGGACCGATGCCCGCGTCGTCGACGGGCCGGTCGAGGCGGCGTCCGAGGCTGCCGGGCGCCTGCTTTCCCGCTACCGCTGACGCGGCAGGAACCGTCGAGGGGTGCGGTACCCTCGGAACCTTCTCGTGGACACGACCGGCCGGACCCTCGACGACGTCACCCCGCGCCCACCAGACGACGAGTGGGACAAGTCCCGTTCGACGCTGCGATCGGTCGTCGAGTGGGTCGTCATCGTCGCCGGCGCGGTGCTGGTGGCAATCGTCATCCGCACGTTCGTGCTGCAGGCGTTCTACATCCCGTCGTCGTCGATGGAGCCGACGCTCAAGATCGACGACAAGGTGCTGGTCAACAAGCTGAGCTACAAGTTCCACGACATCAACCGGGGCGACATCGTGGTGTTCGAGCGCCCGCCGGGTGAGACCGA
>VAWU01000024.1:50863-151720 GCA_005888325.1 Actinomycetota bacterium | reverse complement strand
GGGTCGCGAAGGGCGGCGCGAATCGCAGCTGCAGTCGCGGCCATCGCGTCGTCGCTCTCGTACTTCTGACGCGGCCAGAAGAAGCCGCGCAGGCCATCCTTGCGCCGTCGGGGCACCACGTGCACGTGCAGGTGGGGCACGCTCTGGCTGACCCGGTTGTTGACCGCGACGAAGGTGCCGTCGGCGCCCATGCCCGCCTCGACCGCGCGGGCCAAGCGTTGCGCGGAGGCGAACACCGGCTCGACCAGGTCGGCCGGCAGGTCGGCCAGGGTCTCGTAGTGGGCACGCGGCACCAGCAGGCAGTGGCCGGGGAAGACGGGCCGGGCGTCGAGGAATGCCATCGTCCGCTCCTCGTCGAGCACCGCGTGCGCCGCGATCTCTCCCGTGACGATCTGACAGAACACGCATCCGGGCACAGAGCTGCCACTCATCGCTCGGCGTGGTGCGCAGCACCCGGGTGCCCGCCGCCAAATGTCAGCCGAGACGCAACGCGCGCCGGTGGGGCAGGGGCCCCCACCGGCACGCGGCGGGCGTGGTGCGCAGCACCCGGGCGCCCGCCGCCAAATGTCAGCCGAGACGCAACGCGCGCCGGTGGGGCAGGGGCCCCCACCGGCACGCGGCGGGCGTGGTGCGCAGCACCCGGGCGCCCGCCGCCATGTGTCAGCCGAGACACAACGCGCGCCGGTGGGGCAGGGGCCCCCACCGGCACGCGGCGGGCGTGGTGCGCAGCACCCGGGTGCCCGCCGCCAAATGTCAGCCGAGACACAACGCGCGCCGGTGGGGCAGGGGACCCCACCGGCACGCGGCGGGCGTGGTGCGCAGCACCCGGGTGCCCGCCGCCATGTGTCAGTGGAGGTTGAAGCACCACTGCTGGGTGGCCGCGGCCCGGCGGCCCTGGGCCGCGGGCCAGAACACGATCGAGGCACAGTGCCGGCCCGGCTTGAGGTCGGCGAAGATGCTGCCCTTCTCGGGGCGCAACTCGATCTGGTAGAGCGACGGCTCGCGGTAGAGGTCGCTCTCGGGGATCTCGGCCCCGTCGAGGATCAGCGCCCCCTCGTAGCCCGCCTTGAGCACCGCGCCGATCTTGACCTGGCGCAGGTCGAGGTCGCCGGGCGTCGGGTAGATGCGGTCCACCCCCGGCTGGACGACCTCCTCCGGTTTCCGCGCCCCGGAGAAGCCGACCGCCAACCCGACGAGCGCGGCGGCCACGATCACGGAGATGATGATTCGTCGGACAGTGTCGCTCACGAGTGCACCGTCACCATTCTCCTCAGAACGGGCGGTTCCCCCAAGTCGGGACATCTGAACGGTAGCCTTCCGCCCGTGGCCCCCACCCGACTGGTGGACCAGATCGGCCGCGTGCTCGGTGGTCGCTACCGCCTGCTGGCCCCGATCGGCACCGGCGCGTCCGCCCACGTCTTCCTCGCGGAGGACGTGAGCCTGCGCCGGCGCGTGGCGGTCAAGGTCCTCCACCCCGCGCTCGCCGACGACGAGGGCTTCGTGCGCAGGTTCCAGGCCGAGGCACGGGCGTCGGCCGCGCTCAGCCACCCCAACGTGATGGCGGTGTTCGACTGGGGCGACGACGGTGAGACGCTCTACCTCGTGTGCGAGCACCTCGGGGGCGGCAGCCTCCGGGCCGTCCTCGACCGCGGCCACCGCCTCACGCCTTCGCAGGGCGTGCTCGTCGGGCTCCAGGCGGCACATGGCCTCGATTACGCGCACCGCCGCGGGCTCGTCCACCGCGACGTCAAGCCCGCCAACCTGCTGTTCGACGACGACGGCCGCCTGCGCATCGCCGATTTCGGGATCGCCCGGGCGCTGGCCGAGGCGGCCTGGACCGAGCCGGCGGGCGCCGTGCTCGGCACCGTGCGCTACGCATCGCCCGAGCAGGTGCGGGGCGCGTCGATCGACGGGCGGGCCGACGTCTACGCCCTCGCCGTCGTGCTCGTCGAGGCGGTCACCGGCGAGGTGCCGTTCGCGGCCGACACGACCATCGCCACGCTCATGGCCCGGCTGGAGACGCCGCTCGTCGCCCCCGAGTCGATGGGACCGTTGCAGGCGGTCGTCGAGCAGGCCGGACGGCCCGAGCCCGGCGTGCGGCCCGACGCGGCTGGGTTCGCGCGTGCCCTCGAGGCCGCCGCGCGCGAGCTGCCCGCGCCCCGTCCCCTGCCGCTCGCAGGCTCGGTGGTCGCCGACGAGACGCTGCAGGTCATCAGCCACGACCGCACCGCGGTCGGGCCGCTCGGCCCCACCCGCCCGCCCGCGGCCGCGCCTCCCGCCGAGCTGCCGCCCGGCGCGGTCGGGCCCGCCCGGCGCCGGCGCTGGCCGTGGGTCCTCCTCGCCCTGCTCGTGACCGCGCTGGCGGGTGTCGGCGGCGCCTACGCGTGGGTGCAGGCCAACGTCCCGACCCATCCGGTGCCCCGCGTCGAGAACCTCAGCGAGCAGCGGGCGGACGCCCGGCTGCGGCCGCTGCAGTTCAAGGTCCGCAAGCAGCGCAAGTTCGTCGACGGCACCACGCCCGGGCAGGTCACCGAGCAGGATCCCAACGCGGGCGCCTCGCGCAAGGAGGGGTCCACCGTCACCATCACGGTGTCGAGGGGACCGTCGCCGGTGCGCGTGCCCGGGCTCGCAGGCCTCGATCAGGGCGCGGCCACCGCTGCGCTGCAGGCCGCCGACCTGAAGGTGGGCACGGTGACGCCGAGGCCCGACGAGAACGCGACCAAGGGCCTCGTGCTCGACTGGTCGCCCCGGAAGAGCACGCTGCCGAAGGGCACGGCCGTGGACCTCACGGTGTCCTCCGGTCCCGCGCCGCGCCCGATCGGCGACCTCACTGGCACGACGTACGCCGACGCGTCCGCCGCGCTCAGCGCGCTCGGGCTCACGCCGGCCCGCGCCGATCAGTTCAGCAACACCGTGGCTGCCGGCAAGGTGATCGGCACGAACCCCTCCGCGGGGACGAACGTGGCGCGCGGCTCCACGGTCACCGTCATCGTGTCGAAAGGCCCCGACGTCGTGAAGGTTCCGTCGGTCGGCGGGCTCAGCGTGGATGCCGCGGTGGCCAAGATGCAGCAGGTCGGTCTCTCGGTCACCAATGTCTTCGGGCCGCCGAACCGAAAGGTGTTCACCACGCTCCCGGGCGCGGGCGCGACGGTGGCTCGCGGCTCAGGGGTCGATCTCTACACGGGCTAGTGTCTCCCGCCCATGGGAGCACTTGACGGACGCGTCGCCATCATCACCGGCTCCGGCCGTGGCATCGGTCGTGAGCACGCACTCCTCTTCGCCCAGGAAGGCGCCAAGGTCGTCATCAACGACCTCGGCGGCGCCATCGACGGGTCGGGCGACGACCGCACTGCGGCCGAGCAGGTCGTCGACGAGATCAAGGGGATGGGCGGCGAGGCCGTCGCCAACGCCGACGACGTGGCCGACTGGGAGGGAGGCCAGCGCCTGATCAACGCCGCGATCGAGGCGTTCGGTGACCTGCACGTGCTCGTGAACAACGCCGGCATCCTGCGCGACCGCGTGCTCGTGAACATGACCGAGCAGGAATGGGACGCGGTGATCCACGTCCACCTCAAGGGCCACTTCGTGCCGACGCGGTGGGCGGCGGCGTACTGGCGCGAGCGCACAAAGGCGGGCCAGCCGGTCAAGGCGGCGGTGATCAACACTTCGTCGACCTCGGGCCTGCTCGGCAATCCCGGGCAGACCAACTACGGCGCGGCCAAGGCGGGCATCGCCGCCTTCAGCGTGATCTCCGCGCTCGAGCTCGACCGCTACGGCGTGCGCGTCAACGCCATCGCCCCCGCGGCGCGCACCCGCATGACCGAGGCGACGCCGGGGCTGGGCGACATCGTGCAGCCGCCCGACGACCCGGCCAAGTTCGACATCTGGAACCCGGCCAACATCTCGCCCCTGGTCGCCTGGCTGGCCACCGAGGGCTGCCCCGCCTCCGGCAAGGTCTTCTTCGTCCAGGGGGGCAAGGTCCAGAACTTCCAGCCGTGGACGCTCACCGACTCCATCGACAAGGACGATCGCTGGACCGTGGCCGAGCTCCAGACCGAGATGAAGAAGCTGCTCGGGTAGCAGACCGCGCGCAGGCTAGTCTCATCGGGTCAATTCTCGTTTGTGCCTGACGGCCGTGCGACGGCTGCCGTTAGCGTGCGAATCTGGAAGGATAGGTTAGGAGGACGGAGGGCCGCCGTGGGAGGCGGTGCGACGGTGTTCCCCAGCCACCGTGTGCGCCGCCACCCCGACGGCCCTTCGTCGCGCTCGACTCCGGCTCCCCGCCCTGTGGCTCCGGGGCGCCGATTAGGTTGCCTCCGGTGGGTGAGTCGGGCGACCGGGGCGAGCGGATGCCCATCGAGGCGCCGGGAGCCGACGAGGTCGTCGTCGTCCCGTGGCCGCTGCTGTTCCGCGAGCGCGTCGTGCGCCGGATCAGGGACGGCGACAACGAGCGCTGGTGGGTGCTTTGGACGACCCTCGCCGGGCTCTTCTCAGTGGGCTTCACGATCACCATCCTCACCGTCTCGCTGCCCCGCATCGCGGCCGACCTCCACTCCGACACGGCCACCCTCACGTGGATCATCACCGGGCCGCTCCTCGCCTTCGGGGTGGTCGGGCCCGCGCTGGGCAAGGCCGGCGACATCTGGGGACAGAAGCGCGTCTATCTGCTCGGGCTGACCGGTGCCATCGTGTTCGCCGCGCTCACCGCGGTGGCCTGGAACGCGGCATCGCTGATCACCTTCCGGGTGTTCGGCGCAGCCGAGGGCGCCGCGACCGGCTCCGCCTCGATGGCCCTGATCATGCGGGCGTTCCCCGAAGGCGATCGGGTCAAGGCCATGGGCTTCTGGTCGCTGGTCGGCGCGGGCGCTCCCGTCCTCGGCGTGGTC
The DNA here is from genome assembly GCA_005888325.1 of Actinomycetota bacterium. NCBI lineage: Bacteria > Bacillati > Actinomycetota > Actinomycetota bacterium. The sequence goes on along the minus strand of VAWU01000024.1, from coordinate 146,834 downwards.
GCGGGCGGGCCCATCGTGGAGCACGTGAGCTGGCGCGTCATCTTCGTGGCGCAGGTGCCGCTCACGCTCGCCGCGCTCGTGCTGGCCGCGATCGTCCTTCCCGAGACCGGCCAGGGTGAGCGCCAACCCCTCGACCTCTCCGGCGCGCTCGCCCTCGCCGCGGGTGTCACGTCGTTGCTCTTCGGGCTCAACCGCGGCCCGGTCTGGGGCTGGGACCACCCGGGTGTGGTGGCCGCGTTCGTCCTGTCGCCGCTGGCGATGACGGTCTTCGTCGCGATCGAGCGGCGGGCTCCCTTCCCCCTGATGCCCCTGGCGTGGTTCGCGCGCCGCAACTTCTCGGTGCCCATGGCGGTGCAGTTCTTCCTCAACTTCGCGTACATGGGCAGCTTCATCCTCACGCCCCTCTTCCTCGAGGAGGCGTTCGGCTACGGCGAGACGCGCATCGGCCTGCTCACCATCGCCCGACCGCTGTCGTTCTCCCTCAGCGCGCCGGCGGCGGGCTACCTCGCGGTGAGGCTCGGCGAGCGCACCGCGGCCGTGACGGGCGCGCTGTGCGTCTGCGCGTCGGCCGCGGCCTGGCAGGCCGTGCATCCCGGCAGCGCCGACGTCGCCGTGATGGTGGCACTCGCGCTGGCGGGCGTGGGCCTCGGCGTGGCGCTGCCCTCCATGGCCGCGAGCGTCGCCAACGCGGTGGAGGACGACCACCTCGGCATCGCGGGCGCGACGCAGCAGCTCATCACCCAGATGGGCATCGTGGCCGGCATCCAGATCGCCCAGACCGTGCAGGCCGCACGCGAGCGCGAGGCGGGCCTCGTGGCGTCGTACCACGAGGCGTACCTGCTCGCCGGCCTGGTCGCCGCCCTCGGCCTGGTCGCGGCCGTGTTCGTGCGGCGTACGCCGCGGGGGGACGGCGCGCCGGCGCCGGCGAGCGACGCGGTGGAGGCGTTCGCTACCGGGTGAGCACTGCTACCGGGTGAGCACCGTCACTCGGTCAGCACCGTCACTCGGTCAGCACCGTCACTCGGTGATGTCCTGGATGCGCTGCTGGATCTCGGCCGCGACCGGATCGGGGGTCGTCTGCTGCATGGCCATGAGCTTGCTCATGTCACCCTGCACCTTGACCTTGCCCGCCATGAACGCCTGCATCCCGGCCTGCGGGTTGCCCTCGACGAAGATCGCCTTGGCCGTCGCGTAGTCGAGCGTCACGGTGAGGTCGACCTCGTCGAGGTGCCCCTCCTCCATGACCAGCTCGCCGGAGGTGGTGTCCATGTGCGACTGCAGCGTGCCCTCGCCGAACGGAACCTCGGTGATGACCTGGTTCATGCGCACCTGATGGGCGATGGGGGGTGTCCTGTCCTTGTACTCCTCCCGCACCTTACGGGCCTCGTCCATCCACTCCTGGCTCAAGAACGGGTGCTTCGCCACGTCGACTTCCTCCGATGTGCGGGTGTTTCGGGGCACGGTAGCCTCAGGCGATGCCAGCCGGCACACGCACCGAGCGGGTGGGCTCGCACGAGCGCAACCCGAAGTGGAAGCTGCCCGCGTTGCGCATCGAGATGTCGGAGTGCATCAACTGCGACACCTGCCTGCGTCACTGTCCCCCGCAGTTCGGGGCCATCTTCAATCACGGCCTCGACGTCATCATCGTCCCCGAGCTCTGCTCGGGCTGTGGCAAGTGCCTCCCCGTCTGCCCGGTCGACTGCATCTACGAGGACCCCGTGCCCGCTCCCACGCCTGACGACTGGTGGGAGCTGCCCCTGAGCCGAGAGGACCCCTACGTATGAGACAGGAGTTCCACAATGAGTGAATCCGCGGTCCTTCCGGGTGCCGAGCCGTTCTCTGCGGCGGGAGGGCCCCATGGCGCGCTCGTCGTCCACGGCTTCACCGGCTGCCCGCAGTCGATGCGCGGCCTGGCCCGGGCGTTCGGGGCCGCCGGTTTCGCGGTCGAGCTGCCGTTGCTCCCGGGTCACGGCACGACGATCGACGACATGCAGGCGACCACGTGGGCCGACTGGTCGAGTTGCGCCGAGGTCGCGTACAACGAGCTGGCGAGCCGTTGCGAGAAGGTCGTGGTCGCAGGGTTGTCGATGGGCGGGACGCTGGCGGTGTGGTTGGCCGCGCACCATCCCGAGATCGCGGGCGTGGTCGCGGTCAACGCCGCCATCGACCCACCCGCGGAGTCGTTCCGCCAGATGATGCGCCAGCTGCTCGCCGACGGCCACACGACGATGCCCGCGGTGGGCAACGACGTCGCCGACCCGGCCGGGCACGAGCTCGCCTACGACGCCACGCCACTCGCGCCGTTGCTCTCGCTCTGCGAGGCCGGCGACGGGCTGTACCCGAAGCTGGGCGACATCCACTGCCCGGTCATCATCATGAACAGCCCGCAGGACCACGTGGTGCCCCCGGTTTCGAGCGACATCCTGGCGAGCCGGGTCTCGGGTCCCGTGGAACGGGTCACCCTCGAGCGCAGCTACCACGTCGCCACCCTCGACTACGACAAGGACGAGATCGAGGCGCGCGCCGTCGACTTCGCCCTCAAGGTCACGTCGTTCTGAGCATGGGCGGACGCATCACGCGCGACGACGTCGCCCACGTTGCCCGTCTCGCCCGGCTGAGGCTCACCGACGACGAGCTCGAGCGATTCACCGAGCAGCTGGGTGCGATCCTCGACCACGCGGCTGACGTGGCCGCCCTCGACACGACCGACGTGCCGCCCACCGCGCACCCGCTCCCGTTGCGCAACGTGCTGCGCGACGACGTCGTCGTCGCGCCGCTCGACCGCGACGAGGTGCTGGCGCAGGCCCCTGCGGTCGAGGACGGCCGCATCCGGGTCCCGCGCATCATCAGCGAGGCGCCTTGACGGGCGCGTCCGAGATCGCCGGCGAGGTCCGCTCCGGGTCGCGTCGGGCGCGCGACGTGGTCGAGGAGCACCTGGCGCGCATCGCGGGGCGCGAGAGCGAGCTGCACGCCTTCCTCACCGTGATGGGCGACGAGGCACGGGCGGCAGCCGACGCGGTCGACCGGGTGGTCGCGAGCGGCGGCGATCCCGGCCCCCTTGCCGGGGTTCCGGTCGCGCTCAAGGACAACATGTGCACGCGTGGCGTGCCCACGACCTGCGCCTCGCGCATCCTCGAAGGGTGGCGTCCGCCGTACGACGCGACCGTCGTCACCCGTCTACGCGCCGCAGGGGCGATCGTCATCGGCAAGACGAACCTCGACGAGTTCGCCATGGGTTCGTCCACCGAGAACTCCGCGTTCGGTCCGACGCGTAACCCCCACGACCGCACGCGGGTGCCGGGCGGGTCGAGCGGAGGATCGGCCGCCGCGGTGGCCGCCGGCCTCGTGCCGGTCGGCCTGGGCTCCGACACGGGCGGCTCCATCCGCCAGCCCGCCGCCCTCTGCGGCGTGGTCGGGGTGAAGCCGACCTACGGCGCGGTGTCGCGCTACGGGCTCATCGCCTTCGCGTCGTCGCTCGACCAGATCGGGCCGCTCGCGTCGTCGGTCGGCGACGCCGCCGCGCTCCTCGAGGCGATCGGCGGCCACGACCCACTCGACTCCACCTCGATCGACGCGCCGGCACCCCAGGTGACGGGAGGGCTGAACGACGGCGTCGAGGGCTTGCGCGTCGGCATCGTGCGCGAGCTGATGCACGAGATCGACGCCGATGTGGTCGCGCGGGTCGAGATCGCGGCACGCGCGCTCGAGAAGGAGGGCGCGTCGGTCGATGAGGTCTCGGTGCCCGCCGCCGTCCACGGGTTGTCCGCGTACTACCTCATCGCCCCGGCCGAGGCATCGAGCAACCTGGCCCGCTACGACGGCGTGCGCTACGGCCTCCGCGTCGACGGCGAGGACATCACCGAGATGTACAACGAGACGCGCGCCGAGGGCTTCGGGCCCGAGGTCAAGCGCCGCATCATGCTCGGCACGTACGCGCTCTCCGCCGGTTACTACGACGCCTACTACGGCCAGGCCCAGCGGGTGCGCACGCTCATCATCCGCGACTTCGACGCCGCCTACGCCGACTACGACCTCCTGCTCGCTCCGACCGCGCCCACGACAGCCTTCGCGTTGGGAGCGAAGACAGACAATCCACTGACGATGTACCTGAGCGACGTGTGCACGATCCCGTCCAACCTCGCCGGCCACCCGGCGATCTCCGTGCCGTACGGCACGGGCGACGACGGCCTTCCCGTCGGCGTGCAGCTGCTGGCGCCGGCGCTGGGCGAGCCGGTCATGTTCCGCGCTGCCGCAGCTCTCGAGCGGAGCCTGACGTGACGACGATCGCCACCGCGTGGGAGACGGTCGTGGGGCTCGAGGTGCACACCGAGCTACGGACCCTGACCAAGCTGTTCTGCGGGTGCCGCAACGAGTTCGGATCGGAGCCGAACACGAATGTGTGCGCGACCTGCATGGGCCTGCCCGGGTCGCTCCCCGTGCTGAACCGTTACGCCGTCGAGCTGGCAATCCGTATCGGGTCTGCGTTGCGATGCTCGGTGGTGCCGTCGATCTTCCACCGCAAGAACTACTTCTATCCCGACATGCCGAAGGACTACCAGATCAGCCAGTACGACCAACCGATCAACGTCGACGGCTCGCTCGAGCTGCCCGACGGCACCCACGTCGGCATCGTGCGCGCCCACATCGAGGAGGACACGGGCAAGACCACCCACGCCGGCGCGACCGGGCGCATCCACGGTGCCGACCACTCGCTCGTCGACTACAACCGGGCGGGCGTGCCCCTCGTCGAGATCGTGAGCGCCCCCGACATCCGCTCGGCCGAGCAGGCCAAGACCTACGTCAGCGAGCTGCGCGCCATCCTCGTGGCGACCGGCGCGTCGGACGGCAAGATGGAGGAGGGCTCGCTGCGCATCGACGCCAACGTGTCGGTGCGGCGGGCGGGTTCGTCGGAGCTCGGCACCCGTTGCGAGATCAAGAACATGAACTCGCTGCGATCGCTCGTACGCGCCATCGACCACGAGGCCGCCCGCCAGATCGCCCTCGTCGAGTCCGGCGAGAGGGTCGTGCAGGAGACGCGTCATTGGGACGAGGGTGAAGGTCGCACGCATTCGATGCGCTCCAAGGAGGAGGCGTACGACTACCGCTACTTCCCCGAGCCCGACCTGGTGCCCCTCGAGCCGACCGACGAGTGGATCTCGGACGTCGTCGCCTCGCTGCCGGCGCTGCCGGCGGCGCGCCGGGCCGCGCTCGCGGGCGTCGCCGGCGTGAGGCCCGCCGACGTCGCCGTCGCCGTGCAGAAGGAGCTCGACGGGCTCCTGCTCGCCACCATCGAGGCGGGCGCGGACCCGCGCGTCGCCCTCACCCACGCCGAGCACAACGTCGACATCGCGCAACCGCTCGACCCCGTCACGTTCGCGCGCGTGGTGACGATGCAGGTCGAGGGCGCGCTCACCGCGACCCAGGCCAAGGTCGTCCTGGCCGAGGTGCAGGCCACGGGTGCGGCTCCCGACGACATCGCCAAGGCGCGCGGCTTCGAGTCGATGGACGACGACGCGCTCGCGAGCGTCGTCGACGAGGTCATCGCCGCCAATCCCGACGCATGGGCGAAGTTCGTGGCCGGCGACGCCAAGGTCACCGGGTTCTTCGTGGGCCAGGTGATGAGAGCCACGCAGAACAAGGCCGACGGCGGCGCGGTCACCGCGCTCCTACGTCTGCGGGCGGCGGAGTAGGTCCCGCGGCGACGCAGATAACCTCTCGCCATGGGTGACGGGATGAAGCCGCGCAGTCACGAGGTCACCGACGGGCCCGAGCGGGCGCCGGCGAGGGCGATGCTGCGGGCGATCGGCATGACCGATGCCGACTGGGGCAAGGCTCAAGTCGGCGTGGCCAGCAGCTGGAACGAGGTCACGCCGTGCAACCTCACCCTCGACCGGCTGGCCAAGCGGGCCAAGGAGGGTGTGCGGGCCGCGGGCGGGTTTCCGATCGAGTTCATGACGATCGCGGTGTCCGACGGCATCTCCATGGGCCACGAGGGCATGCGGGCGTCGCTCGTGAGCCGCGAGGTGATCGCCGACTCCGTCGAGACGATGATGCACGCGGAGCGCTTCGACGCGCTCGTCACCTTTGCGGGCTGCGACAAGTCGCTGCCCGGGATGCTGATGGCCGCGGCCCGTCTCAACCTCCCGAGCGTGTTCCTCTACGGCGGATCGATCCTGCCCGGTCGCGGCGCGCACGGCGAGGCGCTCGACATCGTGAGCGTGTTCGAGGCGGTGGGGGCCCATGCCGCGGGAGCGCTCACCGCGGACGAGCTGGCGCTCATCGAGCGCAACGCCTGCCCGACCGCGGGCAGCTGCGCGGGCATGTTCACGGCCAACACGATGGCGTCGGTGGCGGAGGCGCTCGGCATGAGCCTGCCGGGCAGCTCGTCGGCGCCCGCGGTCGACCCTCGTCGCGACGACCTCGCATTCGAGAGCGGCCGCGCGGTGATCGGGCTGCTGGAAGCCAACATCCGTCCCCGCCAGATCATGACGAAGCCGGCCTTCGAGAACGCGATCGCGGTCGTCATGGCGCTCGGTGGCTCGACGAACGCGGTGCTCCACCTGCTCGCCATCGCCCATGAGGCCCGCGTCGACCTGGAGCTCGACGACTTCAACCGGGTGGCGGCGCGTGTGCCACACATCGCCGACATGAAGCCGCACGGCCGGTACCACATGGTCGATCTCGACCGCGTAGGCGGGGTGCAGGTCGTCCTCGCGGCGTTGCTCGACGCGGGCCTGCTGCACGGTGACTGCCTCACGGTCACGGGTCGCACCATGGAGGAGAACCTGCGGGTGCTCTCACCACCGGCGCCCGACGGCGAGGTCGTGCGCCCCCTCACCGATCCCATCCACACCCAGGGCGGTATCGCCGTGCTCCAGGGCTCGCTCGCGCCCAAGGGGGCCGTCGTCAAGGTGGCCGGAATGGACCAGCTGCGCTTCGACGGCAGGGCGCGCGTGTTCGACGGCGAGGACGGGGCCATGACCGAGATCATGGCCGGACGCATCCAGCCCGGTGACGTCGTCGTCATCCGCTTCGAGGGACCGAAGGGCGGCCCGGGCATGCGGGAGATGCTGGCCGTCACCGGCGCGATGAAGGGCGCGGGCCGTGGCGCCGATGCCGCGCTCGTCACCGACGGTCGCTTCTCGGGAGGCACCCACGGCTTCTGCGTGGGTCACGTCGCGCCGGAGGCCGTCGACGGGGGGCCGATCGCGTTCGTTCGCGACGGCGACCGCGTCGTCATCGACGCCGAGGCCCAGACCATCGACCTGCTCGTCGACGAGGGCGAGCTGGCGCGCCGCCGAACCGACTGGAAGCTGCCCCAGCCCCGGTACACCTCTGGCGTGCTCGCGAAGTACGCCCGTCTGGTCACGGGTGCCGAGCGAGGGGCAGTGACGGAGCCGTGACGGCGGCGGGCACGATGGTCTACACTCGGCGCTGATGTCCCCTCGCCCCGCGACCCTCGTAGTAATCACCTAGCGCACGCCGACCCAACGCTCGCGCGTGCGCCCACGACCTCCCAGCCGGGAGGTCGTTTCATTTCCCGAGCTGCGAGTTCCAGAGAAAGAGACCGCCCATGAAGCTCACCGGCGCCCAAGCCTTGATCAAGAGCCTCGAGATGGAAGGCGTGGAGGTGATGTTCGGCCTGCCCGGCGGCGCCATCCTCCCGGTGTACGACCCGATCATCGACTCGCCCATCCGCCACATCCTCGTGCGCCACGAGCAGGGCGCGGGCCACATGGCCGAGGGCTACGCCCACGCGACCGGTCGGCCCGGTGTCGCCATGGTGACGAGCGGCCCTGCGGCCACCAACATCGTCACGCCGCTGTGCGACGCGTACATGGACTCGATCCCGATGGTCTGCATCACCGGCCAGGTGCCCAGCACCGCGATCGGCTCCGACGCCTTCCAGGAGTGCGACACCACCGGCATCACCATGTCGGTCACCAAGCACAACTGGCTCGTCACCGACGCGCAGGACATCCCCCAGATCGTCCGCGAGGCGTTCCACATCGCCACGACCGGCCGGCCCGGGCCCGTCCTCGTCGACGTGCCCAAGGACATCGCCAACCAGATGATGGACTGGGAGTGGCCCGACGGTGTCTCGCTCCCGGGTTACAAGCCGGTCACCAAGGGCCACCCGCAGATGATCAAGAAGGCGGCCGGCCTGATCACCGAGAGCCGCCGCCCGGTCATCTACGCCGGCGGCGGCATCCTCAAGGCACGCGCCGCCGAGGCCCTGCGCGAGCTGGTCGAGCTCACCGGCATCCCGGTCGTCACCACCCTGATGGCGCGGGGCGCGTTCCCCGACAGTCATCCGCTCTGCCTCGGGATGCCTGGGATGCACGGCAACTACACCGCGGTCACCTCGATGCAGAAAGCCGACCTGCTGATCGCGCTCGGCTCCCGCTTCGACGACCGCGTCACCGGCAAGGTCGGGGCGTTCGCGCCCGACGCCAAGATCATCCACGCCGACATCGACCCGGCCGAGCTGGGCAAGGTGCGCCGGCCCGACGTGCCCATCGTGGGCGACTGCCGTCTGGTGATCGAGGAGCTAGTGAAGGCTGTGCGCGATTTGGGTGGCGCCGCGGCCCAGCCCGACCGTGGGCCCTGGCTCGAGCAGATCCGCGATTGGCAGAAGCGCTATCCGCTGCACTACGAGCAGTCGTTCGACGGCGACGAGCTCAAGCCCCAGTACGTCCTCGAGCAGCTCCGCGACTCGACACCCGACGACACCATCGTGGTGTCGGGCGTGGGCCAGCACCAGATGTGGGCCTCGCAGTACTGGCGCTTCGACCATCCCTACACGTGGGTGAACTCGGGAGGCCTCGGCACCATGGGCTTCGCCGTCCCCGCCGCCATCGGTGCCAAGGTCGGGCGGCCCGACCGCATGGTGTGGGCCGTCGACGGCGACGGGTGCTTCCAGATGACGGCGCAGGAGCTCGTGACCGCCACGGCCGAACGCATCCCCATCAAGGTGGCGATCCTCAACAACGCCTACCTGGGGATGGTGCGTCAATGGCAGGAGCTGTTCTACGAGGAGCGCTACTCCGAGGTGTACCTGTCTCCCGACCTGCCGGACTACAAGATGTGGGCCGAGGCGATGGGGTGCGTGGGTCTGCGAGTGGAGTCGCCCGAAGAGGTGCAACCGGCCATCGACAAGGCGAACGACATCGACGACCGTCCTGTCGTCATCGACTTTCGCACCGACTCCCGCGAGAAGGTGTACCCGATGGTGCCGGCCGGCGGCTCGAACGACGACATCATCCTCGACCCTTCCCAGGGCGAGGGAGGCCGCTGATGCCCGGGGCCCCGAAGCACCACACCCTCACCGTCCTCGTCGAGAACAAGGCGGGCGTGCTCACGCGTGTCGCCGGCCTGTTCGCCCGCCGGGGCTTCAACATCTACTCGCTGGCCGTCGCCCCCACCGACGACGAGCGGTTCAGCCGCATCACGATCGTCGCTGACGTCGAGTCGAAGACGCTCGAGCAGATGACCAAGCAGCTGTTCAAGCTGATCAACGTGGTGAAGATCAGCGAGTTGCACCCCGACGACTCCGTCGAGCGTGAGCTGATGCTTTGCACGGTGCGGGCCGAGCCGGCCGCGCGCAGCCAGATCATCGAGCTCGTGCAGGTGTTCGACGGGCGCATCGTCGATGTGGGGCACGACCAGCTCACGGTCGAGCTCGCCGGGCCGCCGACGAAGCTCGACGACCTCGAGGATCTCATGCGAGCGTATGGGATCGTCGAGCTGCAGCGCACCGGCCGGGTGGCGCTGCCCAAGCTGGAGCGTCAGGTCACCCGCCTGCACTCCGTCACAGGAAAGGTCGGGTAGCTCAATATGGCTGTGATCCATTACGAGAAGGACGCCGACGCCGCGCTCGTCGCCGGGCGCAAGGTCGCGATCATCGGCTACGGGTCGCAGGGTCACGCCCACGCGCTCAACCTCAAGGAGTCGGGCATCGACGTGCGCGTCGGGCTGCGCGAGGGGTCGTCGTCGAAGGCGAAGGCCGAGGGTGCGGGTCTCCGGGTGACGTCGATCGACCGGGCCGCGACCGAAGCCGATCTGGTGATGATGCTCCTGCCCGACACCGAGCAGAAGGCGGTGTACGAGGAGAGCATCCAGCCCCACCTCAACCAGGGCGACGCGCTGTTCTTCGCCCACGGCTTCAACGTCCGCTTCGACCAGATCCTGCCGCCGCCCGGCGTCGACGTGGCGATGGTGGCGCCCAAGGGCCCCGGCCACCTCGTGCGGCGCACGTACACCGAGGGGGGTGGTGTGCCGTCGCTCATCGCCGTCGCCCAGGACGCGTCGGGGAAGGCGAAGGAGCTGGCGCTGTCGTACGCGCACGCGCTCGGCGCCACGCGCGCGGGTGTCCTCGAGACCACGTTCGAGGAGGAGACGGAGACCGACCTCTTCGGCGAGCAGACCGTGCTCTGCGGCGGCGTCACCGCGCTGGTGCGGGCCGGCTACGAGACGCTCGTCGAGGCGGGGTACCAGCCGGAGTCGGCGTACTTCGAGACCCTGCACGAGCTGAAGCTCATCGTTGACCTGATGTACGAGCAGGGCATGGCGGGCATGCGCTACTCCATCTCCGACACCGCCGAGTACGGCGACTACACGCGCGGGCCGCGCATCGTCACCGCCGAGACCAAGGCGGAGATGAAGCGCATCCTCGGCGACATCCAATCGGGGAAGTTCGCCGAGGAGTGGATCGCGGAGAACCGCGACGGACGGAAGCGCTTCGACGAGTTGCGCTTCGCGGCGCGCAACCATCCCATCGAGCGAGTGGGCGAGGAGCTCCGCGACATGATGCCGTTCATTACCGCGGGGAAGCAGAAGGTGGAGGACGCCTCGGGCGGTTAGCCGCTCAACCCCACGAGAAAGAACGGCCGCTTGCCTTCGCGGCCGCGGCGCAGGCGCCGCCTGCGGCCGAGGATGGCGAGCGCGGGTGCGGAACCGATGACGAGAACGACGACGTTGCCGGCCGCCGTCGAACGGCGGTTCGGCCGGCCGGGTACGGCCACCTCGCGCGCCGCCGCGACCTGCACCTCTCGCGGCCGCGGCTGCGATGTGGGCGCGGGGTCGGCCACCGACGCGACCGGTGGCAGGTAGCCGAGGTGGCCCTCGAGCGCGACGGGCAGGAGGAAGCCCTTGTCGAGCAGCTCGGCGGAGGAGCGGGGGGCGTCGACGGCGCCGAGCACCACGCTGATCATGGTGCGGCCGTCGCGTGTCGCCGACCCGATGAGCGTGTGACCTGCGTCGACGGTGTACCCGGTCTTCATGCCCGTCGCGCCCGGATAGGTCTTCAGGAGCAGGTTGTGGTTGCGGATCCGGTGATCGATCCCGTCGCCTCCGTGGAAGCTGTAGGTGTCACGTGCGACGATCTCACGGATCTCGGGTTGGGCCAGCGCGGCTCGGGCGATCACGGCCAGGTCGCGCGCGCTGATGAGGTTTCCGCCGTCGAAGGCGAAGGGCTCCGCGTCGAGGCCGGCAGGGTCATGCAGCACAGGCGCGTCCTGCAGCCCGAGACGGCGCCCGGCTGCGGCCATGGTGGCCGCGAAGCCCGCGCGCGAGCCGCTCACCCGCTCGGCCAGCGCGACGGCCGCGTCGTTCGCGGACACGATCAGGAGCGAGTACAGCGTGTCCCGCAGCTCCCACGTCTGCCCCGCCTTCATGTTGATCTTGGTGGCGGGCATGCCCTCGGTGACCGCGCTCACGGGCACACTCGCTTCCGGCGGCAGCTGCTCGACCGCGATGAGCGCGGTGAGCAGCTTGATGACGCTCGCGGCCCGCAGCGGCACCCGCTCGTTCGACGCGTCGACGACCGCGCCGGTGTCGGCGTCGACGACGATCCAGGCCTTGGGCGGTGGGGGAGGCGGAGGCGCCGATTGGGCCCGGGCGACGCCGGGGACCGCCGACAGCGCGAGCGCGACGAGCAGCGTGGAGAGGAATGCGGCGGTGCGGCGGCGCACCCGGACAGGCTAGGCGCCGGGGGCCGGGAGGTGACAGATGGCCGGGAGCGGGGGCAGGGGCAGGGGCCCGGGCGTTCAGCCCAGGGCGGCGACCACGAAGTCGACGGCGGCCGTGAGCGTGGCGACGTCGTCCGGCTCGACCGCCGGGAACATCCCGATGCGCAGCTGGTTGCGGCCGAGCTTGCGGTAGGACTCGGTGTCGACGATGCCGTTGGCGCGCAGCACCTGCGACACCTTCAGGGCGTCGATCCCCTCGTCGAGGTCGATGGTGCCGACGACATGGCTCCGGTCCGCCGGATCGGCGACGAAGGGCCGGGCGTACGCGCTGGCCTCGGCCCATCCGTACAGCGCTCCGGCCGACTTGTCGCACCGGCCCGCGGCCCACTCGAGACCACCATTGCGGTTGACCCACTCGACCTGATCGAGGAACAGGAAGAGAGTGGCGAGCGCGGGAGTGTTGTAGGTCTGGTCGAGGCGTGAGTTGTCGAGCGCGATCTTCAGGTCGATCGAAGCCGGCGCCCAGCGCTCGGCGGCGGTGCGCTCGATGCGCTCGATGGCGGCCGGTGAGCACAGCGCGATCCAGATGCCGCCGTCAGAGGCGAAGCACTTCTGGGGCGCGAAGTAGTAGCAGTCGAACTCCGCGGGGTCGACACGGAGGCCACCTGCGGCCGAGGTCGCGTCGACCACCACGAGACCACCATGCACCCGTCGCACGTCCATGGCGACACCCGTCGAGGTCTCGTTGTGGGTGAGCGCGTAGAGGTCGATGCCGTCGCGGCTGGTCGCGACCGGATGCGTGCCCGGCGGTGACGCGATGACGTCGGGCGTCTCGAGGAAGGGGACGGCGGCCACGGCCGCCGCGAACTTGGCCGAGAACTCACCGAACTCGAGATGCTGGCTGCGCCGCTCGACGAGCCGGAAGGTGGCTGCATCCCAGAACACGGTGGTGCCGCCGTTGCCGAGCAGCACCTCGTAGCCGTCGGGCAGTGAGAACAGGGTGCGCAATCCGTCGCGCAGCCGGCGCACCACCGACCTCACGCCCGCCTGGCGATGGCTCGTGCCCAGGTAGCCGGGTGCCGCGGCGCTCAGCGCGGCGACGGCTTCGGGGCGCACCTTCGAGGGCCCGGAGCCGAAGCGGCCGTCGCTCGGGAGCAGGTTGGCGGGGAGTCGGATATCGGGGAGAGCGGGCTCGGTCACTGTGCCAGCATTGCAGGCATGCCTCGCATCTCCGGGCGAATTGCCGCGATCCAGGAGTCGGCCACGCTGGCCGTCGATGCGAGGGCCAAGGCGCTCGTGGCGGCGGGCGAGGCGGTGATCGGCTTCGGTGCCGGCGAGCCCGACTTCCCCACGCCGCCGCACGTCGTCGAGGCCGCGGCCCGCGCGTGCGCCGAGCCCCGCTTCCACAAGTACACGCCGACGTCCGGCCTGCCCGAGCTGCGGGAGGCCATCGCGGTGAAGACCGCGCGCGACTCCGCGTACCAGGTCGAAGCCGCTCAGGTGCTGGTCACCAACGGGGGCAAGCAGGCGATCTTCAACGCGTTCGCCACGCTGCTCGACGCGGGCGACGAGGTGCTCGTGCCCGCTCCCTATTGGGTGACGTACCCCGAGGCCATCCGCCTCGCCGGTGGCGTTCCCGTCACCGTCGAGACCGACGAGTCCACCGGCTTCCGCGCCACGCTCGACTCCCTCGACGCGGCGCGCACACCGCGTACCAAGGTGCTGTTGTTCGTGTCGCCGTCGAACCCGACGGGCGTCGTCTACCGGCGCGACGAGGTGGAGGCGATCGGGCGCTGGGCCGTCGAGCGCGGCCTGTGGGTGGTCACCGACGAGATCTACGAGCACCTCGTCTACGACGGCCACCACTTCCACTCGATGCCGGCGCTGGTGCCGGAGCTGGCCGAGCGATGCGTGGTCGTCAACGGCGTGGCCAAGACCTACGCCATGACCGGCTGGCGGGTCGGTTGGATGATCGCGCCGCTCGACGTGACCAAGGCCGCGACCAACCTGCAGTCGCATTCGACGTCGAACGTCTCCAACGTGGCGCAGGCGGCCGCGCTCGCGGCCGTGTCGGGTGACCTCGAGGCCGCGGCGACGATGCGCGCCGCGTTCGACCGCCGGCGCCTGAAGATCCACGAGCTGCTGAACGACGTCCCCGGCGTCACGTGCATCGAGCCCGAGGGCGCGTTCTACGCATTTCCGTCGTTCAAGGGCGCGCTCGATCGCGAGATCCGGGGTCGGCGCCCGACGTCGTCGGTCGAGCTGGCCGAGATCCTCCTCGACGAGGCCCGGGTGGCCATCGTGCCGGGCGAGGCGTTCGGCGCGCCGGGTTACGCGCGCCTCGCGTTCGCGCTGGGTGACGACGACCTGGTCGAAGGGGTGGCGCGGATCGACAAGCTCCTGCGCGGCTGAAGGCGCCGCGGCTGATCTCCATCCACCGGTGATGACGGAAAGGTCGACGGTGGCTCCCGGGATTTCTGCCAGCATGGCGCCGTGGCCAGGATCCTCGTGACCGAGCAGCTCGCGCCCCGCGGCCTCGCCCACCTCCGCGACGCGGGTCACGAGGTCGACGAACGGTTCGGGCTGTCCGACGAGGAACTGCGCCGGGCGGTGGCCGGCGCGCAGGGCCTCATCATCCGCTCCGCGACCCAGGTCACCGCCGACGTGCTCGAGGCCGGTGCCGACCTCGTCGTGGTCGGTCGCGCCGGGATCGGGCTCGACAACGTCGACGTGGCCGCGGCCACCCGCCGGGGCGTGATGGTCGTCAATGCACCGCAGTCGAACGTCCTCTCCGCGGCCGAGCAGACGATGGCCTTGCTCCTCGCGCAGGCGCGGAACGTGCCTCAGGCGCACGCCGCGTTGAAGGCGGGCAAATGGGAGCGTTCGCGGTGGGAGGGCGTCGAGCTGCACGGCAAGGTCCTCGGTGTGGTGGGTCTGGGTCGCGTCGGCGCGCTGGTCGCGCAACGGGCGCTGGCGTTCGGCATGCGGCTCGCCGCGTACGACCCCTTCGTCTCGGTCGAGCGGGCCAAGCAGATGGGCGTCGAGCTGATGGGCCTCGACGAGCTCGCGCGCGTCGCCGACTTCCTCACCGTCCATCTGCCGAAGACCCCCGAGACCCTGGGGCTGATCGGCAAGGACCTCTTGGCGCGGGCCAAGCCCGGCATCCGGATCATCAACACGGCGCGGGGCGGCATCATCGACGAGGAAGCGCTCGCGCTCGCCATTCGTGACGGCCACGTGGCGGGCGCCGGGCTCGACGTGTTCGCGCAAGAGCCGTGCACGTCGTCGCCGCTGTTCGCGCTCGACTCGGTGGTGGTCACGCCGCACCTCGGGGCGAGCACCCGTGAGGCCCAGGACAAGGCGGGCGACACCATCGCCGAGCAGGTGCTGCTCGCGCTCGCCGGCGACTTCGTTCCCTACGCCGTCAACGTGAGCGCGTCAGAGGCGTCGGAGACCGTGCGCCCGTTCCTCCCGCTGGCCGAACGCCTCGGGTCGCTGTTCGCGTCGCTCAACGAGGGCGTCCCGGCGTCGCTCGAGATCGAGTACCAGGGCCAGCTGGCCGACTACGACACGCGCATCCTCACCCTCTCGGTGCTGAAGGGTCTCC
Organism: Actinomycetota bacterium; assembly: GCA_005888325.1. NCBI lineage: Bacteria > Bacillati > Actinomycetota > Actinomycetota bacterium. The sequence goes on along the minus strand of VAWU01000024.1, from coordinate 131,258 downwards.
TCGGCGCAGGAAGCGAGGAGCCGGTGTCGTACGTGAACGCGCCCCAGCTGGCCACCGAGCGCGGCGTCGACGTACGCGAGACGACGACGACCCACACGCACGACTACGTCAACTTGATCAGCCTGCGGGGGGGTGTGCACAGTCTGGCCGGCACGCTCTCGGGCCTGCGCTCCGAGCCGCGCATCGTGATGCTCGACGACCACACCGTGGAGGTGCCGCCGGCGCGCCACATGCTCGTCGTGCGCAACGACGACCGTCCCGGGATGATCGCGGTCGTGGCCGGCGCGCTGGGCGACCGCCACATCAACATCTCCAACGTCCACGTCGGGCTCTCGCCCGCCGGCGAGGCGGCCCTCATGGTGCTCGCGCTCAGCGAGCCCGCACCGCCCGACCTGCTCGAGGAGCTGCGCGCCGCGTCGGGGATCCGTCAGGTCAGCGTCTTGACTTGACGAAGCCGTCGGCGATCGCGGCCGCTTCGTCGCGGTAGCAGCGGTCGGGCACCGTGCGGTCGTAGTTGAGCCCGCCCGGCACGTGGAAGATGTTGCTCGACCGCTTGGCCTTGACCGGATGCGTCGCCGGGCACGCCTTGTCCTGCGGCTCGACCCATGCGGCGAGGGGTGGCACCGCGACCGGCCGCCGGCCCCAGGGTTCGGGCCCGTCGTCGGGCGCGAGGGTCGACGAGCGTCGGCGCACGAACGTGACCACGCCCACGACGCAACCCGTCAGGAGGGTGGCTCGCAGCCCGAAGCGGAACGCACTGCGTATCACTGGGACGTCTCCTTGACTTGCCGAGTCTGACTGCTTGACCTTGTACCTGCTTGACGGCGTACCTGCTTGACGGCGGTCGTCCCCCCTGTCACGATGCTACGCGCATGTCTCCCTCCGCCTGTGGCATCCCGCCCGTCACCTCCATCCTCCTCCTTACCTAGCGGCGAGCGCCTTCAGGCGTTCGCCCCTCGACCTCTCGTGCCTCCGGGCCGGGAGGTTTTTTGTTGCCCACGCACGAACACGAAAGGCACACCCCCATGGCCGAACGAGTGACGATCTTCGACACCACCCTGCGCGACGGCGAGCAGGCGCCGGGCATCTCGCTCGACGTACCGGAGAAGCTCGAGATCGCGGAGCAGCTGGCGCGCCTCGGCGTCGACGTCATCGAGGCCGGGTTCCCGGTCGCCAGCCAGGGCGACTTCGAGGCGGTGCAGGCCATCGCGGCCGCGGTCGCGGGCCCCGTCATCGCGGGCCTGTCGCGCACCCAGCTGGCCGATGTCGACCGTTGCTGGGAGGCGGTGCGGGGCGCGGCCCGCGCTCGCATCCACGTCTTCATCAGCACCAGTCCCAGCCACATGGAGCACATGCTGAAGATGACGCCCGAGCAGGTCGTCGCCGAGACCAGGAGCGGGGTCGGCCGGGCGCGCGAGCACACCGACGACGTCGAGTTCAGCCCCCAGGACGCCACCCGCACGCCGCTCGAGTTCATGATCGAGGTGCTGCAGGCGGCGGTCGACGCCGGGGCGACGACGCTGAACATCCCGGACACGGTCGGCTACGGCATCCCCTGGGACTTCGGCGCGCTCATCCAGTACGTGCGGCGAGAGGTGAAGGGCGACTACGTCACCTCCACCCACTGCCACAACGACCTGGGGCTCGCCGTCGCCAACTCGCTCGCCGGCATCCAGGCCGGAGCCCGGCAGGTCGAGGTCTGCGTCAACGGGCTGGGGGAGCGGGCCGGCAATGCCGCGCTCGAAGAGGTCGTGATGGCCCTGAAGATCCGGCCCGACCAGTTCGACGGCCTGGAGACCGGCGTGCGCACCGAGGAGCTGGCGCGCACGTCGCGTCTCGTCTCGCGCCTCACCGGCTATCCGATCCAGTACAACAAGGCGGTCGTCGGTCGCAACGCCTTCGCCCACGAGTCGGGCATCCATCAGCACGGTGTGCTGGCCGAACGCACGACCTACGAGATCATCGACGCCGCGTCGGTGGGGCAGACCGGCCGGCAGATCGTGCTGGGCAAGCACTCCGGACGGCACGCCTTCCGCGACACGCTGCAGAAGATGGGCATCACCATCCAGGGCGACGCGCTGAACGCCGCGTTCACGCGCTTCAAGGAGCTGGCCGACCGCAAGGTGGAGATCACCGACGCCGACCTCGAGGCGATCGTCGCCGAGGAGCTGGGCACGAGCGTGACCCAGGCGTTCACCCTGGAGGCGCTCGAGGTGGCCGGCGGCACCGTCGGCGTGCCGAGGGCGCGCGTCGTGCTGGGCCGCGGCGGCGAGAAGCTGGAGGCGTCGTCGGAGGGTGACGGCATGATCGACGCGGCCTGCCAGGCGATCAGGGCCGCGACCGGCGTCGAGGGCCGTCTCACCGACTTCAACGTCTCCTCGGTCACCGGCGGTGTCGACGCGTTGGGTGACGTGATCATCCAGCTCGAGGCGGACGGCGTGAAGGTGTCGGGTCGAGGGGTCTCGACCGACGTCGTCGAGGCATCGGCCCGCGCGTACCTCAGCGCGGTGAACAAGGTCGTGCGGGTGCGCGCGCGAGACGAGGAGCGGGCCAAGGAGATAGGGCCTTGAGCGTTGAGACGAACGAGTGGGCGACCGCGGAGCACGCGCACGCCTATCTCGAGCGGGCGCCTCTCCTACCCCGGCGCGACATCGCCTACGACGAGTTGCTGGCGCTGCTGCCCGCGAGCCCCCGCCGGGTGCTCGATCTCGGCACGGGCGACGGGCACGTCCTCAGCCTGATCGGCGCACCCGGAGTGGGCGTCGACTTCTCGCCGGCCATGCTCGACGCCGCGCGTACCCGGTACGCAGGCCGGTCCGACGTCGAGGTGGTCGACCACAACCTCAACGCCGCTCTGCCCGACATGGGGTCGTTCGACGTGGTGGTGTCGGCCTTCGCCATCCACCACTGCTCGCACGCGCGCAAGCGGGAGCTCTACGCCGAAGTGTTCGAGCTCCTCGAGCCGGGCGGCGTGTTCGCCAACCTCGAGCACGTGAGCTCACCGACGGAGCACCTGCATGATGAGTTCCTCGCGCTGGTCGGCGCATCCGAGGATCCCTCGAACCAGCTGCTCGACGTGGAGACGCAGCTGCGATGGCTGCGCGAGATCGGGTTCGCCGAGGTCGAGTGCTTCTGGAAGTGGCGGGAGCTGGCGCTGCTCGCCGGGATCAAGCCCTGATCGTCACGTTGGCCACGGCGGCGACGACCAGGCCGAGCACGAGCAGCGCACCGGCCCGCCGCGTGTGGACGAACGCGATCGCCGCGAACCACAGCGGCCAGACCGGGAAGAGGGGCGGCGGCCGCTCGGGCCGCGGCGCGTCGAAGGCCTTCCACGTCCGCACGAGCACCGGCAACGCCCCGAACGCCAGCAGGGCGGGCCAGGGCAGCGCACGCGCCACCACGCACGCCACGACCGTCAGGTAGAACGCCGCCATCAGGCCCTGCGTGAGCCGGCGCGACCGCCTTTCGCCGAGCAGCACGGGCAGGGTGCGGATGCCCTGGGGCTCGTCCCACGGGATCTTGTCGACGTGCTTGCCCATGAGCACGGCGGTGCACAGCAGGCCGTAGGGGATCGACGCCGCGAACACCCGCCACGGCAGCTCGCCCACGGCCGAGTAGTACGCCCCGCCGACCATGAGCGGGCCCCACACCAACAGCACGTCGAGCTCGCCCAGGCCCCGTTTCTTCAGGCGGAGGGGAGGCGCCGTGTACGCCGCGCTCAACGCGAAGCCGGCCACGCCCAACGCGAGCACGGGCCAGCCCCGCGCGACGAAGAGCACCAGCATGATGGCCAGGTCGATCAGGTTGACGACCAGCGCCGCACCGGCAAGCCCGCCGCGGCTGATCATCCCCGACAGCACCGGGTGAGGCGCGTAGAGGGCGCGCGGGTAGGTCTCGGTGTCGGAACCGACCTCGACGTCGAACAGGTCGTTCATCAGGTTGTTGGACACGTGTGCGAGCAGGATGCCGACGAGCGCGAGCGTGAACAGGCCGGGGCTGAAGCCGTCGGCGCGGGCCGCGAGCAGGCCCGCGACCGCGCCGGCCGTCAGCGTCATCGGCAGCACCGCGGCGCGCGTCAGCACCAGCCACTTCGACACCACGTCGAGGCGACCCGCAGGCGGGTTCGTGGTGCGCAACACCTCGCGCCATCGGGTGAGCAGCCCTGGGGACGACGACGGCGCGGTGACGTCGGTCATGCCCGCAACCTAGTGGGTCACCCGGTCGTGGGCATCCACCGGGGCCGGCGGGTCTCGTAGTCGGCGATGGCATCGGCGTTCCGCAGCGTCAGGCCGATGTCGTCGAGGCCCTCGAGGAGGCGGTGGCGGGTGAACTCGTCGAGCGGGAACGTGGTCTCGATGCCGGCCGCAGGTGCCGACAGGGCGCCGCGCTCGACGTCGATCGTGAGCTCCAGCGTCGGGTCGTTCGTGATGGCGTCCATCAGGCTGCGGGCCACCTCGGCGTCGACCTGCACCGGCAGGAGGCCCGCCTTCGTGCAGTTGTTGCGGAAGATGTCGGCGAAGCGCGGTGACACGACCGCCCGGAAGCCGTAGTCCACCAGCGCCCAGACGGCGTGCTCCCGCGAGGAGCCGGTGCCGAAGTTCGCGCCGGCGACGAGGATGCCGGCCCCCGCGTATCTCGCGTCGTTCAGGACGAACGACCGGTCGTCACGCCACTCGGCGAACAGACCGGCACCGAAGCCTGTGCGTTCGACGCGCTTGAGCCAGTCGCTCGGGATGATCTGGTCGGTGTCGACGTCGGAGCGGTCGAGAGGCACGGCGGTGCCGGTGACGACGCGAACGGGCTGCATCAGTCGAGCTCCTCGGGCGTGACGAAGTGCCCGGCGACGGCGGTGGCGGCCGCGACGGCGGGGGAGACCAGATGGGTGCGCCCGCCCCGACCCTGGCGCCCCTCGAAGTTGCGGTTCGACGTCGACGCGGCCCGCTCGCCCGGGGCCAGCTTGTCGGGGTTCATGGCCAGGCACATCGAGCAGCCCGGCTCCCGCCACTCGAAGCCTGCGGCGGTGAAGACTCGGTGCAGGCCCTCCGCCTCGGCCTGCTCCTTCACCCGACCCGACCCCGGCACGACGAGGGCTCGGAGGCCCGGCCGCACCCGGCGACCGTCGACCACCTCGGCTGCGGCCCGCAGGTCCTCGATGCGCGAGTTGGTGCACGAGCCGATGAACACCGTGTCGACCTCGATGTCGTGGATGCGCGTCCCGGCCTCGATGCCCATGTACACGAGCGCGCGTTCGGCTGCTTCCCGTGCCGCGGGCTCCGGGAACGAGGCGGGGTCGGGCACGACGCCGCCGATCGCCGCGACCTGCGACGGGTTGGTCCCCCACGACACGTGGGGCTGCAGCGCGTTCGCGTCGAGTGTGACCTCGCGATCGAAGGCCACGCCGTCGTCCGTGGTGAGCGCACGCCATTCGTCGAGCGCCCGCTCCCATGCTCCGCCGGCGGGCGCGTGTGGACGGCCCTCGAGGTACGCGAACGTCGTGTCGTCGGGCGCCACCATTCCCGCGCGCGCACCGGCCTCGATCGACATGTTGCAGACGGTCATGCGCCCTTCCATCGACAGGGCGCGGATGGCGGAGCCCCGGTACTCCACGATGTGGCCGATGCCACCACCGGTGCCGACGCGCCCGATGATCGCGAGGATGACGTCCTTGGCCGTGACGCCGCGCGGCAGGGTGCCGTCGACATTGACTGCCATGGTTCCCGGCCGGCTCTGGGGAAGCGTCTGGGTGGCGAGCACGTGCTCGACCTCGCTCGTGCCGATGCCGAACGCGAGCGCACCGAACGCGCCGTGGGTCGATGTGTGGCTGTCGCCGCAGACGACCGTCATGCCGGGCTGGGTGAGGCCCTGCTCGGGCCCGATGATGTGCACGATGCCCTGGTTGCGATCACCACGGGCGTAGAGCGTGATGCCGAACTCCTCGCAGTTCGACCGCAGCACGTCCATCTGCTTGGCCGAGATCGGGTCGGCGACGGGCTGGGTGAGGTCGGTCGTGGGGACGTTGTGGTCCATCGTCGCGAGAGTGAGGTCGGGCCGGCGCACGGTGCGGCCGTTGAGGCGGAGACCGTCGAACGCCTGGGGCGACGTGACCTCGTGCACGAGGTGGAGGTCGATGTAGAGCACGTCGGGCTCGCCCTCCGCGCGATGCACGACGTGGCGGTCCCACACCTTCTCGCTGAGGGTCTTCCTCGTCGTCGCTCGCGTCATCGTCGCTTGCGTCTCATATTGTGAGACTCTAATCTTGTCACGTGGACAGTGTAAGCGGCGTCGGCGTGCTCGACAAGGCAATGGCGGTGCTCGCGGCGGTCGAGGACGAGCCCCGGTCGCTGGCCGAGCTGGTCGACGCCACCGGTCTCTCGCGCGCCACCGCCCACCGGCTGGCGCGGGCGCTGGAGGTGCACGGCCTGGTGCGCCGCACCCCCGACGGGCGCTTCGCGGTCGGGCCCCGCCTCGATGCCGCGGCCCTGCCGGAGCTGGCCCGACCCGCGCTCGAGGCGCTCAGCCACAGCACGGGCGAGAGCGTGCAGCTCTTCGTGCGCCGCGGGAACCGTCGTCTCTGCGTCGCCGCGCTCGAGTCGCCGAACGAGCTGCGCACGATCGTGCCCGTCGGCGCCTGGCTCCCGCTCGACCGCGGCTCGGCCGGCAAGGTCCTGTCGGGGGAAGCGGCCGCGCTGCGCCGGGGCTGGGCCGAGAGCGTGGCCGAGCGCGAGGCCGGCGTGGCGTCGGTCAGCGCGCCGGTCGTCGACACCGAGGGCCGCGTCCGCGCGGCCGTGAGCGTGTCGGGACCCATCCAGCGAACGACCCGCGCGCCGGGGCGCCGCTATGCCAAGGCGGTCATGCGCGCCGCGCGCGAGATCGAGGACGCCCTCGCGGGCGTCAGCTGAGTCGGCTGGGGGCGAAGACGGCACGTGCCGCCACGGAGCGGCACGCGTCGACGAGGGCGGGAACGAAGCGGCTCGGGGCGGCCGCGCAGGCGCCGTGGTCGGCGTCGACCGGGTGCACGGTGGCACCACGGATGGCGTCGGCCAGCTTGCGCTGGCGGTGGGGTGGGACGAGCGAGTCGCGCAGGGTGACGACGACGGCGGTCGGCACGTCGACCTCGCCGATCCACGCACGCGACGAGAAGCGCCCGAGCGCCGCGGCAGCAGCCATCATGGCTGCCGGGTCGTTGCGACCGAGCTCGGTCGCGGCCCAGCGGGCGAGCGGTCCGTCGCCGAGGCGGCCGCTGATGACCCCGCCCATCACGTTCCGCCGAACGCGGTACGGCGCCACGCGCAGCGCCGCCGAGAGACCGGGCAGGACGGCGAAGGCCATGCGCTCACGCGGCGAACCGCCGAAGTCGCGGCTGGTGGCGCACAGCACGAGGCCCGCAACGCGATCGCGATGACGGTGCCAGGTCAGTTGCGCGACCGGCCCGCCCATCGAGTAGCCGACCACGATGAAGCGGTCGATGCCGAGCGCGTCCGCAACCGCGACCGTGTCGTCGGCCGCGTCGGACATGCGGAAGCGGACGCCGACGCGGATGCCGCGACCGTGACCGCGCTGGTCGAAGGCGACCACGCGGAAGTGGCGGCCGAGCGCGCCGAAGCAGGTGAACCAGTTGAGGTCGGCGTTGGCGCCCAGCCCATGCAGGAGGATGAGCGCGGGCGCGCCCGGCGGGCCGGTGACCTCGCGCACGAACGTGGTGCCCCGGCCGGGCAATTCGACTCGGCGGCCCGGCGGCAGAGGCGGTGCGCCGACGGTCACGGTCAGGCGCCGACCTCGACGATGTCGACCTTGAGCGTGCCGCTCGGCGCCGCGTACTCGACGGTGTCGCCGGCCTGGTGACCCACGAGCGCCCGGCCGAGCGGCGACCCCGGTGAGATGACCGCCATGTCGTCGCGCCGCTCCTCGATGGACCCGACGAGGTAGCGCTCGACCTCGTCGTCACCGTCGTAGCGGATGGCGACGATCGAGCCGGTGGCCACCTTCCCCCCGGGGTCGGCGCGGTCGACGATCACGGCCCGGTCGAGCAGGTGCTGGAGCTGACGGATGCGCGCCTCCATCTTCCCCTGGTCGTCCTTGGCCGCGTGGTAGTCGCCGTTCTCGCTCAGGTCGCCCATCTCCCGGGCCCGCTCGATGAGGCGGGCGATCTCGGTGCGACCGCGGGTGGTGAGGTCGTCGAGCTCGGCCTTCAGCCGCTCGTAGGCATCCTGGGACAGGTGCGTCTCGGGCATGCCGCGAGGCTAGTAGGCGGCTGCCGGTACGTCGGACTACACTGGGGTGGTTGTGACCACGCCCACGATCATCGTAATTCCGTAGCGCACGCCGTCTCCGGCGTGTGCTTGTCGACCGTCCACCCTGGTGGGCGGTTTTTCATTGCCCGACAAGAAGCAGCAGAAGCGGAAAGAAAGTAGGAGATGACCCACCGAGTCGGCGTCATCGGCGGCGACGGCATCGGCCCCGAAGTGTTGGCCGAGGCCCTGAAGGTCGTGCGCGCCGCCGCGGTGCCGATCGAGACCGTCGACTACGACCTCGGGGGGGCGCGCTACCTGCGCACCGGCGAGGTGCTGCCCGACGCGGTGCTCGACGAGCTGCGCGGCGTCGATGCCATCCTCCTCGGCGCGGTGGGCTCTCCCGACGTGCCTCCGGGCGTGCTCGAGCGTGGCCTCCTCCTGCGTCTGCGCTTCGAGCTCGACCTCTATGTGAACCTGCGCCCGTTCGACGGCGGCAGGCTCGACTGCGCGGTCGTGCGCGAGAACACCGAGGGCGCCTACGCGGGTGAAGGCGGCTTCCTGCGGAAGGGGACGGCCCACGAGGTGGCGACCCAGGGCTCGGTGAACACGCGCAGGGGCGTGGAGCGCTGCGTGCGCTTCGCGTTCGAGCTCGCGCACACCCGGCGCGCCCATCGACTGACGCTCGTGCACAAGACGAACGTGCTCACCTTCGCCGGCGACCTGTGGCAGCGCACGTTCGACGAGGTGGCGGCCGGGCATCCCGACGTCACGACGTCGTACGACCACGTCGACGCGGCCTGCATCCACCTCGTCGAGCGGCCCGAGCGCTACGACGTGATCGTCACCGACAACCTGTTCGGCGACATCATCACCGACCTCGCGGGGGCGGTCGCCGGGGGCATCGGGCTCGCCGCGTCGGCGAACCTCAACCCGGCCCGCACCGGGCCCTCGTTGTTCGAGCCGGTGCACGGCTCCGCCCCCGACATCGTGGGGACGGGCCGGGCCAACCCGATGGCCGCCATCAAGTCGGCGGCCATGCTGCTCGACTTCCTGGGTGAGGGCGACGCCGCCGCCCGGATCCACAAAGCGGTGTCCGGAGCTGCGTCGCTGTCGGGCACCACCTCCGAACTCGGCGACGCAGTCGCAGAAAGGCTCTGAGCGCATGCCACTCGAGAAGTCCGAGAAGATCTGGATGGACGGCGAGCTCGTCGACTGGGACGACGCCCGCATTCACATCCTCACCCACACGCTCCACTACGGCTGCGGCGTCTTCGAGGGCATTCGGGCCTACGCGACCGCGCAGGGCCCGGCGGTGTTCCGCCTCACCGACCATGTCACGCGCCTCTTCAACAGCGCGCGCATCTTCATGATCGACGTGCCGTTCACGCCCGAGCAGCTCGTCGCCGCCACCAAGGAGACGGTGCGCGTCAACGGCCTCGACTCGTGCTACATCCGACCCATCGTCTACCTGGGCTACGGCGAGATGGGCCTCAACCCGCTGCCGTGCCCGGTGAACGTGTCCATCGCGGTGTGGCGGTGGGGGAGCTACCTCGGCGACGAAGGCATCGCCAACGGCGTGCGCATGAAGATCAGCTCCTGGCAGCGGCACGATCCCAACGCCATGCCGCCCGCGGCCAAGGGCACGGGCATGTACCTCAACTCGTCGATGGCCAAGGTCGAGGCGCTGAAGGGCGGGTACGACGAAGCCATCCTCCTGTCGCCGCAGGGCTATGTGAGCGAGTGCACGGGCGAGAACCTCTTCGTCGTGAGGGACGGTCGTATCGTCACACCGCCTTCGAGCGCGGGCGCGCTCGAGGGAATCACGCAGAGCTCGGTCATGACGATCGCGCGCGACCTCGGTTACGACGTCGAGGTCGGCAACATCCTCCGCAGCGACCTCTACACCGCGGACGAGGCCTTCCTCTCCGGTACCGCCGCCGAGGTGGTGCCCATCCGTTCGGTCGACGACCGCGAGATCGGGCGGCCCGGCCCCATCACCCGCAGCATCCAGGAGGTCTTCTTCGCCGCCGTCCGCGGTGAGGTCGACCAGTACAAGGACTGGTTGGAACTTGTCAACGCCTGACGTACCGCGATCCGTCGAGATCTTCGACACGACCTTGCGCGACGGCAGCCAGCTCGAGGGCATCTCGCTCACCGTCGACGACAAGCTGCGCATCGCCGAGCAGCTCGACTGGTTGGGCGTGCACTACATCGAAGGCGGTTGGCCGGGCGCCAACCCCAAGGACGACGAGTTCTTCCGCCGCGCCGCATCCGAGCTCGACCTCGACACCAGCCGGCTGGTGGCGTTCGGGTCGACCCGGCGCAAGCTCGGCAAGGTCGACTCCGACGACACCCTCCGTCACCTCGTCGAAGCGGGCACCCGAGCGGTGTGCATCGTCGGCAAGTGCTGGGACTACCACGTCACCGAAGCGCTGGAGACCACGCTCGAAGAGGGCGTCGCCATGGTGGCCGACTCGGTCGAGCACCTGCGCGGCGCCGGGCTCGAGGTGCTGTTCGACGCCGAGCACTTCTTCGACGGCTACAAGCGCAACCCCGAGTTCAGCCTGCGCGTGCTCGAGGCCGCTTCAGAGCGAGGGGCGACGACCCTCGTGTTGTGCGACACCAACGGTGGGTCGTTGCCGCACGAGGTCGAGCGTGTCGTCGGCGAGGTCGTCGCCTACTTCGGTGCCGACGTGAAGGTAGGCGTCCACCTGCACGACGACGCGGGTTGCGGCGTGGCCAACGCGTTGGCCGGGGTGCGCGGCGGCGCCACGCACGTGCAGGGCACGATCAACGGCTACGGCGAGCGCACCGGCAACTGCAATCTCACGACGATCATCCCCAACCTGGCGCTGAAGATGGGCGTGCACACGATCCCCGAGGACCGCCTCGAGCGCCTCACCCCTGTCGCCCACCACATCGCCGAGCTGGTCAACATGCCGCTCAATCCCCAGCAGCCCTACGTCGGGGCGTCGGCGTTCGCCCACAAGGCGGGGTTGCACGTGAGCGCCATCGTCCGCCGGCCCGACGCGTACGAGCACGTCCAACCGGACGCGGTCGGCAACGGCACCCGCTTCGTGGTCTCGGAGCTGGCGGGGAAGTCGACGCTCCAGCTCAAGGCGCGTGAGGTCGGCATCGAGCTCGACGGACCGACGCTGAACGAGATCGTCGACACGCTCAAGCGGCTCGAGCACGAGGGGTACCACTTCGAGGCGGCCGACGGCTCGCTCGAGCTGCTCATGCGCCGCGCCGCGGGTTGGGAGCACGACTACTTCCGCATCGAGTCGTTCCGGGTGATCACCGACGAGACCGAAGGCCGGGCGTTGACCACCGAGGCGACCATCAAGGTGCACGTCGGGCAGGAGCGCGTGGTCACCGTGGCCGAGGGCAACGGTCCCGTCAACGCGCTCGACAAGGCCCTCCGCCTCGCGATCGGCAGGCACCATCCCGCGCTCGAGCACGTGCACCTCGTCGACTACAAGGTGCGGGTGCTCGACACGCAGAGGGGCACCGGCGCGGTGACGAGGGTGCTGATCGACTCCACCGACGGTGAGCGAACGTGGTCGACCATCGGCGTCTCCGAGAACATCATCGAGGCGTCGTGGCAGGCCCTCTCCGACTCGATCGTCTTCGGCCTGCTGCACGCCCCGCCTGCACAGTCGCGGGCGAGGGAGTAGGCAGCGCCGATGGCTGCGCCCGACTACGTACCCGTGATCCTCGCCGACCAGCCCCGCCAGGACGAGCCGGCCAAGCCGGCCGACTCGTGGCGGGCCGACCGCCCCGGCGACCTCGGGCCCCGGCAGCCGGTCGGACCGAAGCTCGGCCGGCAGGGCCCCGACCAGGGTTACGCGCTCTCGCTGGCGCGCCGCTTCGCCGACAAGCTCCACGTCTTCGAGGGGGAGAGCACGGACGACGCGGTGGCCGGCTGTGTGGCCATGGCGTTGAAGCGCGCGTCGCTCTTAGGCCGGGCGCCGGTCATCCACGATCTCGACCTCGCGTTCGGTCTCTTCGGGTTCATCGGCACCGCGCCCCCCGATCTGGTGGAGTTCCGCCGACCGCGGTTCGAGGAGGCGCGGCACCACTACTGGGACCAGCGCGCCATCGTCGACCTCGTGCCCGAGGCGACCCTCCGGCTCACGCCGGCCCAGGTGAAGGAGCGCCAGGGCGACTGGAAGTCATTGCTCGCGAACCCGACCGCGTGAGCACCCGGATCGGCGACGGCGTCGTCGAGATCGACACCCTGCTCGGCGGCTGGGAGAAGGTCACCGCGGGCTACCTCGTCGAGGGCCCCGACCCGGTGCTGGTGGAGACGGGGAGCCAGACGTCGGTGCCGGCCCTGCTCGCCGCGCTCGACACGCTCGGCGTGGGCGCGGAGGACCTCGCCGGCGTGGCCGTCACGCACATCCACCTCGATCACGCGGGCGGCGTCGGCGACGTGGCCCGCGCGTTCCCCAACGCGACCGTCTACGTGCACGAGAAGGGGGCTCGGCACCTGGCCGATCCCACCCGTCTCGTCGAGTCGGCCTCCCTCGTGTACGGGCACCTGCTCGACGACCTGTACGGCCGGCTCGAGCCCACGCCCGCAGCCCGGCTGCACGTGCTGGCCGACGGCGAGGAGATCGAGGTGGGGCCATCCCGGGTGCTCACGACCGTCGACTCACCCGGTCACGCGAAGCACCACCTCGCGCTCCACGACTCGCAGAGCGGGATCCTCTTCGTCGGTGACGCGGTCGGCGTCCGCCTGCCCGACGCCGGGCTGCTGCGACCCTCCACCCCGCCGCCCGACTTCGACCTCGATCAGGCGGTCACGTCGATGCGGAGGTTCGCGGCCCGCCGTCCCGCCGGCATCGCGCTCGCGCACTACGGGCTCGTCCCCGACCACGAGTCGATCCTCGAAGAGGCGGAGGACACGTTGCAGCGCTGGGCCGGGGTGGCCGAACGGGCATGGCACGACGGTCGCGACATCGCGGAGGCCCTCAGCGAGTCGTTCACCCTCACCGACGACGGGCTCGCTCCGGAAGCGCGCGAGAAAATGGAGACGCTCAACGGAATCCACTCCAACGCGGCGGGCTTCCGCCGCTGGTTGGAGACGAGGTCAGATGCGACCCAGCTTTGACACGGGCCACACCTTGAGGCCGACGCGCCCGACCACCGATCCGCGCGTGATGGGGCCGAAGTTGCGGCTGTCGAGCGAGGTGGCGCGCCGGTCGCCCATGACCCAGAGCTTGCCCGGCCCGACCTGCTCGGGCCCGAACGTCGATGTGACCGTGCCCCGGGCGAGGTAGGGCTCCGCGAGCACCTTCCCGTCGACGAGCAGCTTGCCGTTCCTGCCCGCGACGGTCTCGCCGGGCAGCGCGACCACACGCTTCACGAGCGTGTCGGTGTCGGGCTGGCGGAGGCCGACGGCTTCGAGGGCGCGGCGCGCGACGCGGACGGGGAGCATGGCGTGATCTGAAGGCGGGCGGTGCGGCGAGTCGAAGACGACGATGTCGCCGCGTCGAGGCGCGTGGAGGACGTACGACAGCTTGTCGACGACGATGCGGTCGCCCACGTCGAGCTTCGGCTGCATGGAGTCGGTCGGGATGAAGTACGCCTGCGCGACGAACGTGCGCAGGACGAGGACGACGACGAGGGCGAGGGCCGCCAGCACCGGAATCTCGACGAGCCACCGCCGCGAGCTTGCCGGGCGCGGCTGGGTGGCGACACCGGTGACCTCGGGCGGTTCGGGCTCGACCGGGTCGCGGCGGAGCCCGTACTCGCGCACGTAGGGCACCTTCGGCGCCACCCGCTCGACGACCTCGCGTGGGATCTCGACCGTTTTCGACGCGTCCTCGATGACCGATCGCGTGGTCGCGGGCGCGTCGGAAGCCAGTGCGCCGGTGAAGGGCTCGAGCGGCTCGAGCGGCACAGGCGTGACCGCCGGCGCTCCCAGGGCGGACGCCTCCGTCGCCTGGGCCTCCGTCGCCTGGGCCTCGGCCGCGGCGAGCGAGGCGCGGATCCGTTCGATCTCGGCCCGAAGCACCATCGCCTCGTTGCGGGCGTCGCCGACGATGCGCTGCGCCTCGGCCTGCGCGTCCCAGCTGAGGCGCTCGCGCTCGGCCAGCGCGTCGGTCAGCACACGGTCGGCCTCGACCCGGGCCTCGAGGAGCACGCGCTCGGCATCCTGCGCGACGGCTGCGTCTGACTCGACCGCCACCGTCGCCTGCGTACGGAGACGGTCGGCTTCCTCCTGGGCCAGCCCGACGAGGACGCCCGCCTCCTCGGTGGCCGCGGCGCGGATGCGCTCCGCGTCGGCCTCGGCGAGCGTGCGGAGGGAGTCCGCGTCGCGCGCGGCCTCCTCGCGCTCGGTCGCCGCGACGGCCGCCTCGGCTTGGATGCGGGCCGCCTCGGCTTCCGCGCCGGCGCGCGCGTCTTCGGCCTCGCGCCGGCGACGTTCGATGTCGGCCGCCGCGTCGTCGAGCAGGGCGGTTCGCTCGAGCTCGAGCTCGTGCCGGGCGCGCTCGCGCGCCGCGGTCTGCACGCGCTGCGCCTCGACTTCGGCCTCCTCGAGGAGCTCGCGGGCCCGCTGGCGCTCGATCTCCGCTTCGACGAGCACGTTGGCCGCGGTGCGCTCGGCGTCGGCGATGAGCGTGACCCGCGCCCGCTCGGTCGCCTGACGAACCGTCGCGCGCTCGTCGTCGACCTCGGCCCACCGCTGGACGATGTCGCGCTCGGTCTGCTCTTCGATCGAGGCGCGCCGCTCCTCGGCCTCGAGGCGCATGCGGTCGGCGGCGGCCTGGGCCGAAGCCCGCAGCTCGTCGGCCTCCCGCTGGGACTGCTCGGTGGACAATCGTGCGGCGGCGGCCTCCTGGGTGAGCCGTTCGGTCTCCGCCTCGATCTCGTCGAGCTCATCCCGTGCGCGCGCCGCCTCGGCCCGCGCGCCGGCCACGATGGCGTCGCGCTCGCGCTCGATCTCGGCCCGCAGGCTCGCTTCGCGCGCCGCGATCTGTCGGGTCGCTTCCTCGAGCACACGTCCTGCCTCACCCTCGGCGTCACGGAGCAGGGCCGTCCGCTCCTGCGCCGCCTCGCCGCGAGCCGCGTCGCGCTCCTGGTCGATGTCGGCCAGTGCCGCGCGGCGGGACTCATCTGCGTCCGCGCGGACACGCTCTGCCTGCTCGCGAAGTCGCGCCGCCTCGGCATCGCTCTCGATGACCCTCGCGGCCGCCTCCCGCTCGGCCTCGACGAGCATCACCGCGCGTTCTTGCGCAGCCTCCTCGCGCGCCGCTTCGCGCTCGTGCTCGACGTCTCTCCGCGCCGTGCGCCGCAGCTCCTCGGCTTCGTCGCGGATGCGACCGGCCTCGTCGAGGATCGCGTCGCGCCGGCGCTCGGCGTCGGCCAACAGCTGCGTCGCCTCTTCGTCGACCTCGGCGAGGATCTCGTCGCGCATGCGGCGCGCCTCGTCGACGACGGTGGTGCGCCTGCCCTCCGTCTCGGCCAGCAGGCGCCGGGTCTCCTCTTCGACCTCGGCGAGCATCTCGGACTTGATGCCCTCGGCGACGACCCGGGCCTCGTGCACCACGCGCGTGGCATCGGTGAGGAGCCGGTTGCACTCGGCCAGCGTCTCGTCGCGTATACGAGATGTGTCGGCATCCCCCCGGCGGGCCTCGACCTCTTCCTGGCCCGGTCGTCCGGCGTGACCCGCCTGACCCATCTGACCTGCCCTGGCGTCGGTCTCCGTGCGCACCCGTCAAGGATGACGCCCTGCCTGGCTCGGCGGTTGGATGCCCGCCGGTGGGCACGGTGATGGCCGTTGGCGTTCGCCGGCTGGGGATGGGGTGCGCCGCGTTCCGTGGCGGGTCGACCGGCTCGACGGCCCGGAGGGTCGCGACAGGAGAGGTGTAGCCTGTGCCCGTTTGGCAACCCTGGGAGGGGTGGGATATGCCTTGGATCACGCGTGGGCTGCGCCGACGAGTCGCGCTCGGACCGGCGCTCATCGCCGCACTGGTTCTCGTCGCCCCGTCGGCGACTCCCGCGTCGGCACAAGTGCCGACCGGCACCGTGACGATCGTGCACGCGTTCCGAGGCCTCGTGGCCGACGTCTACCTCGACGGCAAGGTGGCGCTCCAGGGCTTCGAGCCCGAGCGCACCACCGCGCCGCTGCAGATCCCCGCCGGCGACCACGCGGTCGCGGTGCGTGAAGCCAAGGCCGACCCCAACTCTCCACCTGCCGTTGCGGGCACGCTGAAGGTCACCGCGGGCGCCAACATCTCGGCCGTCGTCCACATGGCGCAGGACGGGAAGCCCACGATGACGCAGTTCGACAACGACGTGAACCGTGTCGCGCCAGGAACCGCCCGCCTCGTCGTGCGTCACACGGCCGCCGCACCCGCGGTCAACGTGATCGTCGACGGCACGCCGCTCGCCGCCAACCTGGTGAACCCCAACCAGTCGCCGGCCCTCGAGCTGTCGGCGGCCGCCCATCAGGTGACGGTCGACGCCGCCGGCGGTGGCACGGCCGTCGTGCCGCCCGACCGCGTGACGCTCGCCGACGGTACCGTGCAGTTCCTCTACCTGATCGGCTCCACCTCCGACAACAGCGTCGGCTGGCTGACGCAGACCGTGCAGGGCCTCACGAGCGCACCGGCGGGTGTGCCCACCGGCACCGACGGGCTGGCGCGTCCGGCCCGGTTCCCGATCGCCGTGTTCATGGTGCTCCTCGCGCTCGCAGTGATGACGGCACCCGCGCTCCGATCCCGTCGCCGGGGGCATGTCGCCGAACGCGCGACCCGGTAGCCGGCGGTTCGGTCCTGCGGGCCGGGTCGCCGGGGCGCTCGTCCTCGTCGGCCTCGGGCTGCGGGAGTTGCGGCGGGACCGCGCGATCTCGAGCGCGAGGCACGCGCCGCGCAAGCGACTCGGCTTCTACCGTCCGCGCCACAGGCGTCGCCACCGGGCCCGAAACCTCGCCCGCGTTTGCTTCGCCCTGAGCGCGGCCGGCGTCGTGGGGCTGCCGGTCGTGTGGTTCGCCACCCGTCCCGCGTCCGACGTGGGTGCGCTGACAGGCATCCGTGCCGCGCGCGCGGCCACCACTCCCATCACCGCGGTGCCGTTGGCTCCGGGCCGGCCGCCGGTCGAGACCTACCCGGCTCGCCTCCAGGACCAGCCCGCGCGTCTCGTGAACCGTCCGGTGGCGGTGCACATCCCCTCGCTCGGGCTCGACGCGCCGACCGTGCCGGTCGGCGTCGTCCCCGGCTCGCCGCTGCTCGAGGCACCGGCGGACCCGGCGATGCTCGGGTGGTACGAGTACGGTCCCGCGCCCGGCGAGGCGGGCTCGTCCGTGATCGCGGGCCACGTCGACCACAATGGCCGGCCCGGCGCGTTCTTCCGTCTCAGCCGGCTGGACCCCGGCGCGACCGTCACCGTCGACTACCAGGACGGCTCCTCCCGTGCCTGGCGGGTCGAGGCCCGCCGCGAGTACCTGAAGAGCGAGCTGCCGATCGACATGCTGTTCGCCCGAACCGGCGGGCCCACCTTGGCCCTCGTCACCTGCGGCGGTCTGTACGACACATCGAAACGGTTCTATCGCGACAACGTCGTCGTCTTCGCGGTGCCCGTCACCTAGCGCTTCGTTGGCTGCTGGGCGTCGAGCGCGCCCGCAGCCCGGCGCGCCCGAGCAACACGAGCAGCCCACCGGCGAGCAGCGCCATGGCGATCGCGACCCCCGCGGCCAACGGCTCGGCCACCGCTCGGCCCCCGCCCCGCTCCGACGGCACGGCCCCGCCGGCGCGGCGTGACGTGCCTTCGAGTGCGGTGAGCTCCACCCCCAGCGACCTCTCCCCGCTGATCCCGTCCGCCGCGACTCCGACCGACAGCTGCGCCCGGCCCCGCGAGCGCGCCGCGAACGAGACCCGGTACTGGTTCAGCAGCACGTCGGCGACCCGTTGGTACGCGCCCACGAGCTCGGTGGAGGCGACCCTGACCGACTCGCCGCCCGCCCCCGCGGCGAGGGTCGCGAGCGCGCCGCCAGTGTCGCCGCCCGACAGCTCGATCGCGTAGACGCTCGTTCCGCGCACGGTGAGCCGGCGCTTCAGCGCGTCGAGCGTGATCGAGCTCGATCGGTCCCTGCCGCCGGTGAACACGACGACCGTGTGTCGCGCCTGGCTGGCCGGGGTGAGCTCGGCGTCGGCACGCCGCACCGCGTCGTAGATCGCGCGATCGGGCCGGCGGGTGAGGTCGCCGACCGCGCGCGTTGCGGCGACGAGGTCGGTGGTCGCAGGCAGCGTGACCTCGGGCGGCGCACCCGCGTCGATGAGCGCGACGCGCGTGCCGATGGGAAGTCGGAGAACGAAGTCGAGCGCCGCGCCCTGTGCGGCGCGGAAGAGCTCGGGAGGTACCGTCGGGTCGAGCACGAGGGCGATCTGCAGCCCCGAGTTGGGCAGCCGCGCCACGTTGACCTCGCGGCGCTCACCGTTCTCGGTGACGCTGAACGCATCCGCGGGGAGGTCGCGCGGCGCGAGGAGCCGGGGCGGCGCCACGATCATGGTGACCTGTGGGTAGTGCGTGGTGTCGACCTTCGACACGACGAGGTCGCCCGGCACCTCGGGCGCGACGACCCCGAACGCGGGCGCCGACACCGACAGGCCGACCAGCGCAACGAGGATGACGCGCTTCACGACGGGCCGGGCACGATGGGGTCGGTTCGCCGGCTGAGGTTGCAGCAGAGCCCCGTCAGCGCCGTCGCAGGTGCTTGGGCTTGTACCGGCGGCGGCGGTAGAGGATGTCGTCGTCGGTGCGGCGCCACGCGCGCCGCGGTGGCGTCGGTGTCGCGGGCACGCTCGGCGGGACCTCCACCAGCTTCACGAGGACCATGCCCGCGAGCATCGCGCCCCCGCCAGTGAGGGCGAGGCCGAGATGGACGGGGCCGGTCTGCGCCAGCTCGGCGCGCTGCTCGGGGCTCGCGCCCGGCGCCCCGGTGAACGAGATCGGCAGGACAAAGTTTGCCGCCGGGTCCTCGGACGCGCCGACGTTGATCACCATGACGCAGTCGTTCTTGGCGCCGGGACACTGCGCTCCGCTCGTGCCGATCGCGCCGGTGTGCACGGTGAGCATGACCTGGCCGTTGCCGGTCGCGGCGTTGACGAAGTTCATCACGCCCTGGGTGACCGCGCACGTGCTCGTCGTCGGCGGTTGCGCGCACTCGAAGATGTTGAGCCGGGCTCCCGCGTCGACGCCCGTCCAGGCGACCGTGACGATGTCGCCGTCCTTCAAGTTGGTGTTGGGTGTGACGCCGGCCTTGGCTCCCGCTCCCGCGGGTGCTGCCCCGGCGAGGAAGACCGCGCCCAGGATCCCCAGGGCGGCGGCGCGTCGCCGGAGCTTCTTCGCCCGCCGACGCCGTTGCCTGTAGCCCTGGCCAGCAGCCTCCACTCCGCGAACCCCCTCCGGTTCGGTCGACGCGGCAGCCTACCTCGGGCCGGGGCTGGGTCAGGGGGAGGGCGGGAAGGTGCCCATGCGCCTGTCGCGCCGGGCCCGGGCGCTCGCGTCCCGCACCCGGCCGACCGCCTCGAGGGCGGCGGCCGCGGTGGCCTGCAGGGGGTCCTGGCCCAGGGCCGACCCGAGGCCCCGCTCGGCGAGCACGTCCTCGACGATCACGAGCGCCACCCGCTCGCCGCCCGCCTCCTGCAGGCCCGCGTGGACGAGCTGGAACTCGCCGCGAAAGGCGTCGAGCACCGCCCGGGCGACGGCTTCGAACGGCGACTCCGCAGTGCCGCGCCCGGTGCGCGTCTCCCCGCCCGCCTCCAGGGAGATGTCGGCCTGCGGTCCGCCTTCGACCACCTCGACCGAGAGCCGTAGCGTGGGCTCGCCCGACGCTGGGCCCACCGCTTCGAGCGCGTGGGTGGCTGCGCCCAACGCGTGGCTCAGGCGCCCGGCCAGCTCGCGTTCACGCTCGTCGAGCTCGTCCGCGCGTCGACCGACGACGTGGAGTCCGCGCGACCGAGGCCCGGGAGTGTTCATGCGCAGCGCGTGAAACCCGCGGACCTCGAGCGGGCTGTCGTCCTCCTCGTTGGCGTCGAGCGCATCGCGTAGCGCGCCGAACAGTGCGAAGCATTCGTTGGCGTCCATCGACGAGAGGTCGGGTGTGCGGAGGTAGAGCTGAGGACCGGTCGCCTCCGCGAGGTGCAGGTATGCGCAGAGGTCGAGCGGCATCGCCGCGAGGAGCGCGTCGAGCCCCGCGTAGATCACGTCCTGGATGACGACGCCGAGGTCGGTCGGGGCCATGGCCACGCTCAGCTCGCGTTCCGTCGGCGCGGTGCCGGTCGTCGACGCGTCACCCTCACCCGCCTGGGTGGACGGGAAGAGCGCTCCCAAACCTCTCCCCAACCCCCGCTGGATCTCCACAACCCCTCCTCTGCGGACGGTGAGGGCGGCCCGCAACCACTGGACGAACCGAAGAGCGCCGGCGCCGAACGAGCGATGACAGTCGCATGGTACGGGATCGACCGTGGGTGCGTCGTGGACCGTTCGCGGCGCGCGTTCACGGGCCGGGCCGAAGTTGCCAGTCGGGCGGGAACGTCGGAGGACTCGTGACCGACGGCGGGACCGCGACGGTGGTGGTGGCATTCGGTGGTCGCTTGCGGGCGCGGTCGGGTCTGTCCGACGACCCGCGATTGTCGGCGATCAGCACCACCACGCCGAGCACCATGAGGACGAGCGCAGCAACCCCGACGAGCACGAGCCACACCGATCGCGGCGCGGCTGCGGGCAGCACCTCGGCCGCGGGGCTCGTGCCGCCGAGCACGTTCACCGTTCGCTCGATGCCGAGGTCGGCGAGGATGTAGGCGACGCCCGCGGCGACGTTGCGGCGGTCGGTCGCCAGATCGACCAGGACGGTGACGCGGCGGTCGTCGATCGAGCACGAGCGGACCGACGGGAGCAGGCGGACCCGCTGCTCGAGCTGTGACGCGCTCACGTCTCCGACGGTAGTGCGTGGCCCTCGATAGCCTCCCCGGCCATGCCGCCCGGTCCGGAGCGCCTCGAGCTCGCCGTGGGCCGGCTCACGTTCGACGCCCTGGCGGTGGGGCCACCAGACGGCGAGCTCGTCCTGCTGCTGCACGGCTTCCCGCAGAGCAGCCACGAGTGGCGCGCCCAGTTGGGCCCCCTCGGCGCGGCCGGCTATCGCGCCGTCGCGCCTGACCAGCGGGGGTACTCGCCCCGGGCCCGCCCGGTCGGCGTGGAGCACTAGGGGATCGAGCCTCTGGTGGCCGACGTGGTCGGGATGGCCGACCAGCTGGGCGCGGACCGGTTCCACCTGGTGGGTCACGACTGGGGCGCAGCGGTCGCGTGGCACGTGGCCGGACGCCACCCGCAGCGGCTGCGTTCGCTCACCGCGTTGTCGGTCCCGCACCCCGCGGCGTTCGCCCGCGCGCTCCACGGTGACGACCAGCGGCAACGGTCGAGCTACGTCGACGTGTTCCGCCAGGAGGGCAAAGCGGAGGAGCTGCTGCTCGAGGATGACGCAACCCGGCTGCGCGTCATGCTCGCGGGCACCGGGCTCAGCGGCGACGTCGACACCTACGTGCGGCGCATGCGCGAGCCCGGTGCGATGTCGGCTGCGCTCAACTGGTACCGCGCGGCCGAGGCCGCCGCGATCGACCGGCTCGGGCCCATCACCACGCCGACGATGTTCGTGTGGAGCACCGCCGACGTCGCGCTCGGGCGCGAGGGCGCGGAGGCGACGGTCGACCACGTCGAGGGGCCGTACCGCTTCGAGGTGCTCGAGGGCGTGAGCCACTGGATACCGGAGGAGGCAGCCGACGAGCTCAACCGGCTCCTCCTCGACCACCTGTCGAGCGCCTGATCTCAGTACGGGTCCCAGGCCGGAGGCGCGCCGGCGAGGTGGCGTTCGAGCTCAGCGCGAAACGTCGTGAGGTCGATGCTCGATTCGTCGGCACCATCGAGCTGCAGCACGGGGGTGATCGCGTCCACCCCGTCCGCCCGCCACCGACCGTTTCGCTCGAGCTCCGAGAGTCGAGTGACGAGCGGCGCGAGGTCGACGCGCGGGAGCGGCTTGCGCGAGACGTACTGCACCCAACTCTCGTACCGGTAGTGGAACCTGAAGCTGCGTCCCTGCACGACGAGCACGCGGAACCGATTGGTCGCGTTGTGGACTGCCATCGGGTGGATCGCTTCCGTACGCCGCTGGGTGAAGCGGTGCACGCGACGCAGGTCGAGCTCCTCGGGAATCGTGACGACCGCGAGGTCGAGGGCCGGCAGCTCCTCGATGACCGCCGCGCCGCTCTCGATCGCGGCCTCGCTCTCGGTCAGCGCGGTGTCCTCCGCCTCCCACAGGGCGCGGTAGTCGTCGACGCGGTCACAGATGTCGCCGAGTCGTGGCAGCAGCTCGTCGAACAACGTCGCGACCAGCTCCGGGTAGTCGACCGCGAAGACGGCGGCGCCCAAGGGCGATTGATCCGGGTCGGCGAACGCCGCGAGGGTGAACGCGGCGCGCGCCGCGCGCCGGTCGCGGTAGGTGGCGAAGTCACCCGCGGCCGCGATGTCGACCAGCCGGTCGCGCCGCTGCTGCGCCTCGTCGGGGTTCACCATCGCCCACACTCCGACGAGCCCGTCCTCGTCGAAGTGGTTGTTGGACACCGCGTCGACTGCCACGTGCAGCTCGGGTCGCTCGAGATAGCGGAAGACGATCTCGGCCGAGAGGTCGGCGCTGAGCTCGGCGGGCGTGGGGCTGTGCGGCCAGTGCGAGAGCGTGAGCACCGTGTCGGCGTTGGCGGCACCGTCGACGATCACGTTCGGGCGTTCCCCCAGCCGCTGGTACGGCACGTACTTCATCAACGTGAGTGTTTATGAAATTCCGGGCCACCGTCAATCCCGAGCGGCCGGCCGGGCGGCCGCGTGCTGCCCCGAGACGCCGGCGAGCCGTGCGCGAGAGACTCCGTCCATGACGTCCGTGACACACCTCGAGGTCGACGAGATCGACCTGTCCGACCCCGAGTTCTGGATCCGGCCCGAGGCCGAGCGCGAAGCGGCGTTCGCCACGCTGCGGACGGAACGGCCCGTCGCGTTCTTCGCCGAGCCCGAGTTCGAACCGATGCCGCGTGGGCCCGGTTACTGGTCGCTCACGCGGTACGACGATGTGTGGACCGCGAGCCGGCGACCCGACGTGTTCGTGTCGGGCAAGGGCGTGAACATCGGCGACATGCCCGTCGAGATCAGCGAGTTCTTCGGCTCGATGATCTCGATGGACGATCCGCGTCACGCCAAGCTGCGCGGCATCGTCAACCGCGGCTTCACACCGAAGATGGTGACGAGCCTGGGTGACACGGTGCGCGTCAAGGCGCGTGAGATCGTCGATCGCGTCGCGCCGCTCGGCGAGTGCGACTTCGTTCAGGAGATCGCCGCCGCCCTGCCGCTGCAGATCATCTGCGACATGATGGGTATCCCCGCATCGCACTACGGCCGCATCTTCGAGCTCACCAACACGATCCTCGGCGTCGGCGATCCCGAGTACGTCAACAGCCTCGAGGACCTGATGGCGGCGGCGATGGAGCTGTACCAGTTCGCCATGGAGCTCGGCGAGCGGAAGCTGACCGAGCCGGGCGACCGCCGACGTGGAGGGCGAAGCCCTCACCACCCAGGAGTTCGGGTCCTTCTTCATCCTCCTCGTCGTCGCCGGGAACGAGACGACCCGCACCGCCATCAGCCACGGCATGAAGGCGCTCACCGACCATCCCGACCAGCGCCGCATCTGGATGGAGAACCCGGCCGTCACTCCGACCGCGGTCGAGGAGATCGTGCGTTGGTCCACCCCCGTGATCCACTTCCGCCGCACGGTCAGCCGGGAGACCGTGATCGGCGGTCAGGAGATCGGCGAAGGCGAGAAGGTCGTCCTCTGGTACAACTCGGCCAACCGCGATGCGTCGAAGTTCGACGACCCCGACCGCTTCGACGTCCGGCGCACGCCGAACGAGCACGTCGGGTTCGGCGCCGGCGGCCCGCATTTCTGCCTCGGCGCCCACCTGGCCCGCCGGGAGATCGGGGTGATGTTCGACGAGCTCTTCCGCCGTCTGCCCGACATCGAGGTGACCGGCCCCCCCGACATGCTCCAGTCGGCCTTCATCCACGGCATCAAACGCATGCCGGTGCAGTTCACCAAGCGCCCGTAAGGGGTCTGCGCCCCGAACGACCCCGAGAATCCAGTCGTTCAATCTTGTGCACTCGTGCACCGATGTTCGGGATATGGACGGCGTCGCCTGGCGTACCCCACTGATCTTGGCGGTAGGAGCCGCGGCGTGGACGACCCGGGCCCACAGCGTCGCGGCGTCAACCCGCCTGCTGACCGCCATGGGACTCGCAACGCTTGTTTGTGTGGCGCTCGGCCTGCGCCGGCATCGCTCTGGGCGGCCGTTGCCGGCCGCGGCGGGACCGGTGGAGCCGGTACTCCTCCTGGGCGTGGGGCTCGGGGCCGTGGTGATGAGTGACGCGGCGCGATCGATCGTCCCCATGACGTCGACTGTCTTCGTCCTGACCGCACTCGTCGCCTTGGTCGGCTATCCCGTCACGCTCAGCGCCGTGGTGCGGATGGTGCAGGGCCGGCGACGAGGACGGAGCGGCGACATCGTCGTCGAGGCGGGCCTGCTCGCCTTGGCGTTCGGGCTGTGCGCGTGGGCACTGTTGTCGCACGCAGGGCAGCCCGTGCCGTTCCCGGTGATGCTCGCGGCCATCGCACTCCCTGCAGCCGATGTCGCCGTGCTCGTGGTCACCGGACGCCTCATGAGCCTGCCCGGTGAGCGCCCCGACAGCTACCTCTACCTGCTCATCGGGTTCCTGGGGCTGTTCGGGGCTCATGGCCTCCAGGCCGCCGCGGCCACGTGGTCGCTGCCTTGGACGAGCCCGACGATCGAGGTGCTACGCGTGCTGTCGTTCGGGGCCTGGGGCGCGGCGGCGCTTCATCCCTCCATGGAGCACCTGTTCGAACCGCTCGCGCAGGACCCGCCCAAGTTCAGCCGGGCGCACCTGGTCCTCGTCGGCATCGCGGTGATCGCGCCGGCCGCCGTCGCGCTGGCGTTCCGAGCCCCCCGTACCGCGTTGACGTTTCCCGTGGGATCGGCCGTGTTGGCGGTGGTCATCGCCGCGCACCTGGCCGACCTGCTGTGGGACCGGGCGAGCGTCGAGCACCGCGCCGAGCACGACGGGCTCACGGGCCTCCCCAATCGCACCTTGTTGGACGACCGCCTCGAACGTGCGCTCGCCCATGCCCGCCGGGGTGGCACCGCGGTGGCACTGCTGTTCCTGGATCTCGACGGCTTCAAGGCCATCAACGACCGACTGGGCCACGCCTGCGGGGATCTCGTCCTCCAAGCCGTCGCAGCCAGGATCGGCGAGCTCCTGCGCGACGAGGACACCGTGGCGCGCCTGGGAGGGGATGAGTTCGTGGTCCTGCTGCCGCACTTGCGCGCACCGGGTGACGCGGTCGCCGTGGCCGAACGCCTCCTCGCGGCCTTCGAGGAACACTTCGAGGCGGGCACCTACACCGTGCCGGTCACACCCAGCATCGGGGTCGCCGTGTTTCCAGACGACGCGGCCGACGCGTCAGCGCTGCTCACCGCGGCGGACAGCGCCATGTACCAAGCCAAAGACGTGGGGCGTGGAGGCGTCGCCGTCTACAGCGCCGAGCTCCATGCCTTGGTTCAAGCCCGCGTCGACGCGGAGCGCCGGCTGCTGCGGGCCATCGAGAACGACGAGCTCGAGCTGCGTTTCCAACCCAAGGTCTCCCTGCACACGGGCGCGGTGACGGGGGCGGAGGCACTCGTGCGGTGGCGCCATCCCGACCGGGGGGTGCTCGGCCCCGGCGAGTTCATCACCCTCGCCGAGGACACGGGGCTGATCACTGCGCTGGGTGAACGCGTGCTCGAGCTGGCCTGCGCGCAGGCCCAGATCTGGTCGACCAGCGGTCTCCGTGCTCTTCCGCTGGCCGTCAACCTCTCGCCGCGACAGTTCGTGGGCTCCCCGCTCGCCGCCCTCGTCGCCTCCGCGCTCCGGCGCCACCAGCTGCCGGGCCGCGCGCTCGAGTTGGAAGTGACCGAGACGGCTGCGCTCGACCATCTCGAGCTCACCGTGTCGGTCCTGGAGGACATCCGCGCCATGGGCGTGCGCTGCGCGATCGACGATTTCGGCACCGGTTACTCGTCGCTGAGTCACCTCACGCAGCTGCCCATCGACGTGTTGAAGATCGACAGGTCCTTCGTCAGTCGAATCGGGCAACGCAACCGTGGTGAGTCCATCGTGGCGGCGGTGATCGCCATGGCACACGGGCTCGGGCTCAGCGTCGTCGCCGAGGGGGTGGAGACGGCCGACCAACTTGCCTTCCTCCACGCGTCGGGCTGTGATCAGGTGCAGGGGTTCCTGTTCAGCCCGCCACTCAGCGCGGCGCGCTTCGAGGTGCTGGTGCGCTCACAGCTCGTGCGGGGACCCGGCCAGCTGCCCGACTGTGCTCCCGCGCTCGAACACCACCCCGCGGCCGCCGCGGGATGACATGCGGCGCCCGCTCGATCGGGGGGGTCCGCGTTGGCCGGCTGAACCACGGGGAGCGAACTTGCGGCGCTGCGTCGTCGGGCACCATCGTCTTGCCCATGAGCTTGAGCGAACGGTTCGCCCGATCGAGCGACCGCTTCTACGACTGGATGCGAAGCTCGAAGGCGCAGGACGTCGCGGAGATGGCGCCGACGGGCAGCCTCGCCGACCTTCAGGGGCGCAAGTACTGCGTGCTGGTGACCTACAAGAAGAGCGGTGAGCCCGTGCCATCACCGCTGTGGTTCGGAACCGGAAACGGCAAGCTCTATTTCCACACAGGGGCAGCCACCGCCAAGGTGAAGCGCATCGGGCGTAACCCCCAGGTGCGCATTGCCGCCGCAACCACGCGAGGACGGCCGCTCTCGGCGCCGCTCGTCGGCACCGCGAGGGTCCTGCCGATCGAAGAGGCGGCCGACGCCGAACGGTGTCTGCAGGCGAACTACGGGCTCGGTCGCCGGCTGTATACACAGCTGGGGCAGCAGGTCGCCTCCGTCTACGTGGAGGTCACGCCGATGGCTCCGGCCTGACGGGCCGACCTTCGCGGACCCGAGCTCGGCAGGCGCAGGCCGGGCGAGGTCATGCTTTCCTCACATTTGTGATTCAGACTCGTGGCGCCACACGGCGGCACGGGAGATCGAGCACGAGCCAAGGGGGCGCCATGCGTGTATCGGCCAACGGTCGGAGGCTTGCCGTTCTGGGGCTGCTGGGAGCGGCCGTCCTGCTCGTCGGAACCGCGTGCGAGCCACTCGTCAATGCGCCTCCGGGTGGGGGTGACACCCTCACCCAGACCTTCCGCTACGGGCCCTTCACGATCGCCGCCGGGGGCGAGGTCATGGGGTCGCCCGCATCGGGCTTCCCCCGTCCCACGGGCAGCTTCGGGCTGAAGGGAGCCCGGTTCGACGTGGTGAACTCCAACGGGACGCCGGTGCCGGTGGACAAGGTGCACCTGCACCACATCGTGCTGACGACCTCGGCCCATACCGACGTGCTGTGCCCGGGGAGGCGAGAGCGCTTCATCGGCGCGGGGATGGAGCGCACGCCCATCTCCATCTGGGGACCGTACGCCTACCTCGTCGGAGCCAACGATCAGTGGGGCGCCATCTACCACCTGATGAACATGACCCCGCCCGGCACCCCCGCCAAGACCGTCTACATCCAGTACACGCTCGACTACCAACCGGGCGCCAACGCCACCAACTCCCGGCCGGTGCAGCCGCTGTTCCAGGACGTCACGGGCTGCGGCGGGTCGACCTTCGACGTGCCGGGCAACGGTGGGCCCGGGAGCTTCTATTACAGGTCGCGCTCGTGGACCGCGGCTCGCGACGGCATGGTCGTCTTCACCGGAGCCCACCTGCACGAAGGGGGGATCAGCAACACGCTCAGGGACGACACGACGGGCACGAACCTCTGCAAGAGCGTGGTGGAGTACGAGCACCCCGACGAGTTCATGCACATCATGTCGATCAACGCGTGCGTGCTCCACGAGAAGGTGATCGCGGGTCACAGCTACAAGCTCACCACGAAGTACGACAACGCCCAGCCGTGGCAGGCCGTGATGGGCATCAACCTCACGTATGTCTGGTGGGGAGCCCAGTAGCGACCGCCGCGCGCGCCGCGTCCGGCGGCGCGGGTCAGTAGGACCGGCCGACGACGGCGACGAGGTCGGCTTCGTCGCGCGACGCGGGTACCGAGCCGTCCGGCCGTTGGAGGCAGCGGACGCTGACGCTCTTCTCGGCCAGCCGTGCCTCGCCCTGCCCCTCCCCGACGAGATTCCACGGCAACCGGGCGAAGCCGGACTGCGCGGCCTCGCGCCCGTCATCGAGCGACGAGGCCTCGACCGTGTGGTCGTCGCGAAACGAGCGCGCGCGCGTGTGGAGGACGCGCTGGACGTCGTCGAGCACGTCAGCGATGCGCCGGCCCAGCCCGACGAGTGGGACGGCGGTCTTGGTGTTGTCGTCCCGCCGCACGAGGTTGGCGTTGCCGGCAGCCAGATCGCGCGGCCCCAGCTCGACTCGGACAGGCACGCCCTTGAGCTCCCACTCGACGGCTCGACGCCCGAACGAGGTGGCGACGCGCGCGTCGAGCTCGACGCGTGCTCCCGCGTCGCGCAACTCCTGCGCGAGAGCCGCAGCACGCTCACCCACGCCCTCCTCGTCGCGCACGACGAGCACCACGACCTGCACCGGGGCCAGGCGGGGCGGCACGCAGAGGCCGTTGTCGTCGCCGTGGCCCATGATGAGCGCGCCCACGAGGCGCGTCGACACGCCCCACGACGTCTGCCACACGAACTCCTGCTCGCCGGTCTCGGTGAGGAACTGGGTCTCGAACACGCGGGCGAAGTTCTGGCCCAGGAGGTGACTGGTGCCCATCTGCACCGCCTTGCCGTCGAGCATCATCCCCTCACAGGTCCAGCTGATGTCGGCTCCCGCGAAGGTCTCGCCGGGCGTCTTCATCCCGGCGAGGACCGGCATGGCCATGACGTCGGTCATCGTCTGCTCGTAGACGTCGGCCAGGATGCGCAGGGCGTAGGTGCGGGCGTCGTCCTCCGACGCATGACAGGTGTGACCTTCCTGCCAGAGGAACTCGGTGGTGCGGAGGAAGAGACGCGGCCGCAGCTCCCAGCGCACGACGTTGCACCACTGGTTGAGCAGCATGGGCAGGTCGCGATAGCTCTGCACCCATTTGGAGAAGAAGGCGTTGATCACCGTCTCGCTGGTGGGGCGCACGACGACCGGCTCTTCGAGCTTCTTGCCCCCGCCGTGGGTGACGACCGCGAGCTCGGGGCTGAAGCCCTCGACGTGCTCGGCTTCCTTGCGTAGGAAGGACTCGGGGATGAACAGCGGGAAGTACGCGTTGCTCGCACCGGCGGCCTTGATGCGGTCGTCGAGCTCGCGCTGCAGCCGCTCCCAGATGGCGTAGCCGTAGGGGCGGATCACCATCGTGCCCCGCACCGGGCCGTTCTCGGCCAGCTCCGCCTTCGCGACCACGTCCTGGTACCACTGCGGGAAGTTCTCGGCCTGCGGAGTGAGCACGCTCTTGGGCATCGGAAGGTCGAGGGTAGCCTCGACCCGTATGCCGGGCCCCCGAGTTCGCTTCTCGCCCGCGCCGACCGGTTTCCTGCACGTGGGGAGCGCCCGCTCGGCGCTGTTCAACTGGCTCTTCGCCCGCCACACCGGGGGCACCTTCGTCCTGCGCATCGAGGACACCGACGCCGCGCGTTCGCGCGAAGACCTCGTCGACGGGATCTCGAGCGCGCTGCGTTGGCTCGGCCTCGACTGGGACGAGGGGCCCGTGCGGCAGTCGGGTCGGCTGGAGCTGTACCGCGCCTCGGCGCAGCGGTTGCTCGACGAGGGGCGGGCGTACTGGTGCGACTGCACGCGCGAGCTGATCGACGCCCGAACCAAGGACAACCCCAAGCCCGGCTACGACGGGTACTGCCGCGATCGGGGGCTCGGCCCGGGAGACGCACGCGTCGTGCGCTTTCGCACGCCCGACGAAGGTGACACGGTCGTGCACGACCTGATCCGAGGCGAGGTGCGGTTCGCCCACGACGCGCTGGAGGACTTCGTGATCCTCCGTTCCGACGGCACCTCGGTGTTCCTGCTCGCCAACGCGGTCGACGACCTCGACATGGGGATCACCCACGTCGTGCGGGGCGAGGACCTGCTGTCGTCGACGCCCCGAGCCCTGCTCCTGCGCCGGGCGCTGGGTGCAGAGAACGATCCCGTCTTCGCGCACCTCCCGATGATCGTGAACGAGAAGCGCCAGAAGCTCTCGAAGCGGCGCGACGACGTCGCCCTCGAGGAGTATCGCGAGCGCGGTTACCTCGCGGCTGCGATGCGCAACTACCTGGCCCTGCTGGGTTGGGCGCCGGCCGACGGGCGGGAGATCCTCACGGTCGAGGAGCTGGTGGCCGAGTTCGAGCTCGAACACGTCACCAAGGCGTCCGCCTACTTCGACGTCAAGAAGCTCGACCACATCAACGCCGAGTACATCCGGGCGATGCCGGTGGCGACGTTCGTCCGCGAGGCGACGCCCTGGCTGGAGCTCGACGCCCCATGGCCGCCGGAGGCGTACGACCCCGCCCGGTTCGAGGCCATCGCGCCCGAGGTGCAGCAGCGGGTGAAGACGCTCGCCGAGGTGCCGACGTGGGTGGATTTCCTCTTCCTCGACAAGCCCGCGATCGACCAGGCGGCGTGGGAGAAGGTGACGGGTCAGCTCACGTCGCTCGCCATCGTCGACGATGCGCTTCGTGAGTACGAGACGTGCGCGTGGCAGCGCGATGCGCTGCACGAGCTCACGGCCGTCATCGGCGAGCGCCACGGGTTGAAGCTCAACAAGGCCCAGGTTCCCATCCGTGTCGCCGTCACCGGTCGCACCGTGGGCCCCCCGCTGTTCGAGTCGCTCGAGCTGCTCGGTCGCGAGCGCGCGCTCGAGCGGCTGCGCGAGGCGCTGCTGCGGATCCTGCTGGGCCTGTTCGCAGTCGTCGTCGTGTACTTCGGCGTGACCTTCGTGCAGGTCTGGATGACGTCGCGGCGTGACCAGGCCCGTCCTGCGCAAGCCATCGTGGTGCTCGGCGCCGCGCAGTACGACGGCCGGCCGTCCGAGGTGCTCCGCGCCCGTCTCGATCACGCCGTCGAGCTCTACCGGCGCAGGCTGGCACCCGTCATCGTCGTGACCGGCGGCCGCCAGCCGGGGGATCGCTTCACGGAGGCGACGGCATCGGCGGACTACCTGCACACTCAGGGGGTCCCCGACGACGCCATCCGCCGCGAGGTCACGGGGCGCTCCTCCTGGCAGTCGCTCGCCGCGGCCGCCTCGTTCCTGCACGCGGACGGGATCGACCGCGTGCTGCTCGTGTCCGATCCCTTCCACTCGCTGCGGCTCACGTCGATGGCCGGCGAGCTGAACCTCGTGGGGTGGGCCTCGCCGACACGCACGAGCCCGATTCACGGAGCGACCGAGGCGAAGTTCATCGCGCGCGAGGCCGTTGCCGTGGGGCTTGGGCGGATCTTCGGGTTCCGCGAGGTGAGCGGCGTCGACCAGGTCGTCACCCGTGTGCGGCAACGCAAGACGAGCGGCTAACCTGACCGCTTCCGCCCATTCGGGGGTGGTGTAATCGGCAACACGGCAGGTTCTGGCCCTGTTATTGGGGGTTCGAGTCCTCCCCCCCGAGCTCACGTCCACGACGCGAACCTCGACGCGTCGTCGCCCTGACCGCTCCACTGGGTTGGACGAGTCGCCGTCCAACCCAGTGGCACTTCACCGTTGCCCGGTGCTGCTCAGGCAGGGCTCGCAGCAGCCTTCGCCGTGCCCCATTCCCGCTTCGGGCTGTACTGGTAGTTGGTGATGAGGCTCACCGCGAGCACCGCGACGCCCGCGACGACGTAGAACGCGGCCAGGCCACCATCGCCGTCGGCGAAGTTCAAGGCCCACGGCGCGCCGAGCAACAGCGCCGCCGCGAGGTAGTCGCCGGCAGAGTGAACGGTGAACGGGAGCACCTTCGCCACGCCGAGCGGGTACTTCGTCAGCATGCTGACGACGAGGACCGTGGCGCCCACGACGACACCGGTGGCCACCGCCCCGGCCGAGCCGCCCACCGCCACCGCGACGACGATCAGCGAGAGGCCGACGGCATAGTCGGCGATGGCATGGAACCAAGCAGGAAGGAGACGGACGAGTGACATGACGGATCCTCCTGTTCCGCGAGCACCGAACTCGCCGAACGCACTTGATTCGGCGCGAGACGGCGGCTTGGATCAGAGGATCTTGTCGGCGTCCACCGTCGACACCGCATCGTCCGGGCTCTCGTCGTCGGTGCGTATCCACCGGCCGAGCACCGTCCTCAGCTCGTCGACCCGCAACGGCTTCGTGAGGTAATCGTCCATGCCGACGGCGAGGGCGTCGCGGCGATCGGTGTCCATCGCCCGTGCGCTCAGACCGATGATGGGTGTGGGAGGCGCACCGGTCGCAGCCTGACGTTCGCGGAACCTCAACGTCGTCTCGAAGCCGTCGATGCCCGGCATCTGGCAGTCCATCAGGATGGCGTCGAACTCGCCGCCGCTGTAGTTGTCGAGCGCTTCTGAGCCATCGTTCGCGACCCTGACCACGTAGCCCAGCTTCTGCAGAGTCTTGACCGCGACGAGCTGGTTCATCTTGTTGTCTTCGACGAGAAGAATGCGCTTCATGTGGGCGTTCCTTGCTAGTGGCCCGATCGGGCTCCGAGAAGTGACTCTTTGACGACACCGCTGATGACCCGCTGCAACAGATCCCTGTTGCGCACGGGTTTGACCATGACGGAGTCGACGCCTGCGTCACGGGCATCGTCTCGGTCGACGCCCCCACCGGAGCTGAGCAGCAGCGTCACCCGATGGGTGTCCGGGTCCTCGTCGCGGATGGTCCGGGACAGGTCGACTCCGTCCATCCCCGGCATGTTGTGATCCAGTAGGTACAGCCCGAAGCTCTCGGCGCCCCGGTGTCGCCGAACGGCTGCGAGGGCGGCTTCGGCTTCCGCTGCGTCTTCGACGACGACGCCCCACGACCTCAGCGTGTGGGCCAGAATCATCCGGTTGACCGTGTTGTCGTCGACGACCAACGCGCGAAGGCCGACGAGAACGTCGAGCAATGTCTCCGTGGTGGCCGTCGAATTCTCGACGGGCAGCGGCACCGTGACCCCGAAGGTGGTTCCGCCGCCCTCCTGGCTTTCGACCGTGATGCTCCCACCCTGCAGCTCGGTGAGCTGCTTGACGATGGCCAAGCCGAGTCCGGTACCGCCGAACCTCCGCGTCGTCGACGCGTCCACCTGGGAGAAGGGATCGAACAGGTGCTCCTGATCGGCAGGGGCGATCCCGATCCCGGAGTCGACCACCTCGAAGCGGACCTCCCGACTGTCGACACTCGAGGGGGGAGCCACCGCACGAATGATGACGTGGCCCGCGCTCGTGAACTTGACCGCGTTCGATGCGAGGTTGAGCAGGATCTGGCGGAGGCGCACGGGATCGCCGCGCCGTTTGGTCCAGAGCCCGGGCTCGCTGTACGCCACGAGCTCGAGTCCTTTCCGTCGTGCGCCGTCGGCGACGATGGTGGTGACGTCGTCGAGCAGATCCTCGAGGTCGAACTCGATCTCCTCGAGCGTGAGCTTGCCCGCCTCGATCTTGGAGAAGTCGAGGATGTCGTTGATGACCCCGAGCAGGCTCTCGGCCGAGGTGGCCACGCCCTCCGCGAGCTCTTGCTGCTCGTCGTCGAGCTCGGAGTCCAGCAGCAAGGCGGTGAGGCCGATGACGCCGTTCATCGGCGTACGGATCTCGTGGCTCATGTTGGCGAGGAATTGCGACTTCATCTCCGATGCCGCAAGCGCCTCGTCGCGGGCGGCGGCCAGGTGCGCGCCAAGAGCCTGGTTCTCGAAGATCACCGACAGGTGATAGATGACGCTGACGGCGAGCAGCCCGAGGGCGAGCCAGACCAAGGTGCCATCGATGGCCTCCCCGCCCGCCTGGCGTACGCCGACGGTCAGCACGACGCCGATGAGCGAGAGGCTGGGAAGGGTGAGAAGGAGGCGCTGGCCGCGGGCGCCGGCCGGCTCGGGAGTTTCGGGTCTCGTCGAGTGCCGCGCGGCCACGGCGATGACGAGGAAGCCGATGAACCACCCGGCATCGTTGGGCTGCACGCCGTTGTAGCGGTCCAGGGCGGTGAGGCCGGTGAAGACGCTGTCGGCCACGGCAATCGCGCCGATGCCGAGCGCGAGCGGCTTGATCATCACCCGCGCCGCGCCTTGGACGCGGGTCAGGGCGAAGAGCAGCATCGCCAGGACGATGACGTCGAGCACCGGATACGCGAGCAGCACCAGATGCGCGACCATGGAGCTGTCCGACTCGGTGAACACCGTCCGCAGCACCAGCGACCAGCTGACACAGAGGACGCTGCCCGCGATCATCAGGCCCTCGATCCCGGCTCGCAGCCGCGAGCGGTGCCGCGCCGCGCTGTTCAGCAGCAGGGCCACCGCCACGACGAACAACACCGCCGCGCCCAGGAACGCCACGTCTTCGATCGAAGGGGTGGGCGGCGGGTCGCCCTTGCGGATCTCCCACCACGACCAGTGGACCTGGCCGGCACACCAGAGCGCCGTCCCGGCTGCGAGGAGCAGCAACACGACACGCACCGGTCCGTCGCGCCGACGCGCCGCCGACAGGCACGAGAGTGAAGCCGTGGCCGGCGCGATCACCTGTGCGATGTCGTCCACCGCGTTCCAGAAACCCGTGTCGCCGGCCGCGAGGAGAGACATGCCGAGGAACGCAGCCGAGAGGACGGCGGCCGCCGCGATCTCCGGACGGAACCGGGCACGTCGACCGACGCCGGCCGGCGCGGACGGTGTCGCCGACATCCGCCGCGAGGGCTTCACGTCCTGGGTCACCTGGGCAGCCGTGAGCTCCGTCGCTCTCGGTGCGCAGACCGATCGAGGGGTGGCGTGGTCCGTCGGGGTGTGAACATGTGGAGGCGGCTCATCCATGTGTCGGAGTCCCGCGGATCCACCTTTAGTGCCGGCCGGAGGAGGTCAGCCTCTGAGTCAGGTCGGCGAATCGTTTCGCGAACAGGTAGGCATCGCCCGGCCATCGCGCCGAGACGTAATTGTCGTCTCGGACGAAGAACGAAGGGCCGTCGTCGATTTCGGTGCCGCGCCTGGACAGCACACGTGGGCCTCGCACGAAGTCGCCGGGGTCTCGCAGCGCGCCTCGGACCTCGTCCTCGACGTACGCGGGATAGGTGCGGTAGTAGCGCCCGAGTCGCCATGCGGTGGCGAGGTACGCGGACCGCTCCATGTACTTGGGCAGACAGGTGGTCCGGCGCCCGTACAGGAGGCTGCGCCCTGTCGTCGGGTCGCACGTGCGGGCGAGGACCAGCACGCCGTGACAGATGGCGCCGGTCGGTCGGCCGAGCGCCCAGTACTCGGCGACCTTGCCGCGGAGCAACTCGTTTCCCAGGTACTGGCGCATGCCGGGCGCATGTCCTCCCGGCAGGATCAAACCATCGAGCTCGTCGGGTTCGATGTCCGCCCACGCAAGCGGCGCGCGGAACTCCTCGCTGCGCTGCATCTCCGCGTAGAAGGCCTTTGGTTCGGCGGCCGCGCCGAGCTGCCCGAAGATCACGCCGTCGAGCAGCCGCGGGTCGGCCGCCGGTGCGGTGCCGCCGCGCTCGGTGGCGAACCGTACGCAATGGCCGGCGCGCGTCAGCAGCCGCCACGGCACCGCCACCTCCGTGACGTCGAAGTCCCGGTCGGGCACGGGGATCAGAACGGTGGCGATCACCCGACGCTAGAGGACACCGTGCAGACCCGGCCCGCAACGGGGGTCCGACACCCTTGCCCGACACGGGTCGCAGGGCAAGGATGGGACGTCGTTTCGAACCGAGGGGACCTGCGATGAGTGAGGTTGTCGGTGCCGTCAAGTCGCTGTGGAGATATCCCGTCAAGTCGATGCGAGGTGAGAAGGTCGGGGCATCTGACCTGACGGAAAGGGGTTTCGTCGGTGACCGCGCCTACGCGCTCGTCGACACCGCGACCGGCAAGGTGATGAGCGGCAAGAGTCCACGGCTCGGACCGCACCTGCTCGGGTGCCGGGCCGCGTTCCTCGAGGCCCCGGAGGCGGGCGACGAGCAACCGCCGGTACTGATCACGCTCCCGGACGGCACCTCGATCGGGAGCGATACTCCCGATCTCGACGCCACCCTTTCCGGCTTCTTCGGACGCCCCGTGAAGCTGGAGCGCGCCGCGCCTGAGGACTTCACCATCGACCAGTACCACCCGGATGTCGAGGACCTGGACCCCGAGGGACACCGCGACACCGTGACCGAGTCGAAGCTGGGCTCGGCGTTCTTCGCCGCAGCCGGTCTCCCTTCGGCGGTGCCCGTCGGTGCGTTCTTCGATCTCTTCCCTGTATCTGTCATGACGACGTCTACCCTCGACCGGCTGAACGAGCTCCGGCCCGAAAGTCGGTTCGACGAGCGTCGTTTTCGGATGAACCTCATCGTCGGTACGCAGGAAGGCGGGTTTCTCGAGAACGGATGGACCGGCCGCGGGCTCCAGATCGGTGGCGAGGCGCGCATCGGTGTCGCCATCCCCGATCCGCGCTGCGTGATGACGACGTTGGCCCAGGACGAGCTTCCGAAGGACACCGAGGTTCTCCGCACGCTCGTCCGGCAGAACCGCATCGACGTCGCCGGAGGGATGTACCCCTGTGCCGGCGTCTACGCCACCGTGGAAGCCGCAGGCACGATCCGAGAGGGCGACGCGGTCACGCTGATGTGAAGACGCGGCCATCTCTTTCATGAGGAGGTTCGCATGCGCTGGGGTGAGTTCGAACTGGAGCAGACGACCCTCGCGGAGCTCGGCAGACACCGCCTCGGCGACCCCGGCGTCGTCCTCGTCGGCACGATCCGGAGAGACGGGTCGCCGCGGCTGAGTCCTGTCGAGCCGTTGTTCTGGGACGGGAATCTGTGGTTGTCGATGGGTTGGGGGTCTCGCAAGGCTGCGGACTTGCAGCGCGACGCGAGGATCCTCGTTCACAGCATCGTGACGAGCAGGGAGGGCACTGAGGGCGAATACAAGGTCCGAGGTCACGCCATCGCTGAGCTCGATCCGGCCGTGCAGCAGGGTTACGCCCGAGCCATCCACGCCGCAGCCGGGTGGGAGCCGCAACCCGGTCGTTTCCACCTGTTCCGCATCGACGTGCACGACGTGACCTTCATCCGCTGGGACTCGTCCACCAACGATCAGTTCGTCACCCGCTGGCCCAGTCGGCGTGAGTTCGTTCGGCGTGGCACCTCCGCGACCAGCGTCGGCGACCCGGAGCCTTTCTCGGAGTTGTTCTTAGAGGGCGATGTGGCGGAGTGAACGAAGTGCCGACCCCGCGCGCGTAGAAGCAGTCAGGCGGTGGTCAACCCGTACAACCGCCACTCGTCGGGCACACCTTTGAGCGCGTGGAGCCCGCGGTCCACGAATGCGATGCCCGATCCGGCCACGAGGTCCTTGACGGTGCTGGAGACGAGAACTTCGCCGGGCTCTGCCTCGGCCACGATGCGAGCTGCGAGGTGCACGGCGATGCCACCGACATCCTCATCCATGATCTCGCAGAGACCGGTGTGCAGACCGGCGCGCACGTCGATCCCGATCGGTGGTGACTCGCGTGTGATCGCCGTCGCGCAGTGGATGGCGCGCTCGGGGCCGTCGAATGTGGCGAGGAAGCCGTCACCCGTCGTGTTGACCTCACGGCCGCGATAGCGCTCGAGCAACCTGCGCACCCTCGCTTGCCAGGCCTCGAGGAGATCGCGCCACTTGCGGTCGCCGAGGTCGGCCGCGCGCGCCGTCGAGGCCACGATGTCGGTGAACAGCACCGTCGCCAGCGCGCGATCGGGCTTGATGGTGGCGCGGCTCCCGGTGACGAACTCCTCGATTGCGTCGAGGATGGCGTCCTGGTCACCCACGAAGTAGAGGTGGTCCTCGCCGGGTAGCTCGACCAACCGCGCGCCCGGGATGTGCTCGGCCAGATACCGGGCGTGTGGGATGGTGACCATCCGGTCGCCGGTGCGGTGTATGACGAGCGTGGGCACACTGATCGCGGACAACACGTCGCGCGCGTCGACCCCACCGAAGGTGCGAATGAAAGCCACCGCCGCGCCCGGGCTGGCGGCCAGCCGCTGGAACTCGGCCCACCAGTGTCGGAGGCGGACATCGTCGCGGGCGCTGGGCGCCCACGCGCCGAGGGACACACCCGTTCCCCA
The DNA here is from genome assembly GCA_005888325.1 of Actinomycetota bacterium. Taxonomy (NCBI): domain Bacteria; kingdom Bacillati; phylum Actinomycetota; species Actinomycetota bacterium. The sequence continues at coordinate 92,694 of VAWU01000024.1, read as the reverse complement.
GTGCGCCTCGAGGTGGTCCGCGAACGAGTTGAGCCGCTGCTCCGAGAGACCGAACGGATAGTCGTCGTCCTCCAGGAGACGGGCGAAGGAGCCGTAGAGCACGAGCGCGGATGTGTGCTCGGGAAAGGTGGCCGCGAACACGGTGGCGAGCGCGCCGCCTTCCGAGACCCCCAACAAGGTCGCACGTTCGGATCCGGCCGAGTCCATCACCGCGCGCACGTCGTCCATCCGGCGCTCGAGCGCGGTGATGTCGACCCGGTCGGAGAGCCCGGTGCCCCGCTTGTCGAAGGCGATCACGCGCGCGAACGAACCGAGCCGGTCGAGGTGCGATACGAACCCGGGGAAGAAGACCAGGTCCGATGGCCCGTCCCCCCACACTTGGAACGCGATGTGAACGTCGCCGCTCTTCGCATAACGGGTCTGAGGTGTCTCGACCACGCGAGCCACGGTACTTCCCCGACCGGACAGCGAGTGGGCTCTTGTCGAAGCTCGCGAGCCTTGACAGGAACGGTCGTCGCGACCAGAGTCGGTCATCAAGGCTCTTGATATACGAGCATCGCTGGCGGGAGCATCACCGCAGCCTCGGAGAAGTCGACAACAGGGGGGACAGGACCATAATGCGCAAGCTCTTGGGCGCGATCTTCGCAATCGTCACGCTGTTGCCTGCAACCATCGCAGGCGCGCCGGCGGCCGCGGCCCATGAGTCCCGGTCGCCGCGGAGGCCGGTGATCTTCGTGCACGGGTTCGTCGGCTCGGGTGCCCAGTTCGAGACCCAGGCCATGCGCTTCACGAGCAACGGCTACCCGGCCGACCGAATCGGCGTCGAAGAGTACGACTCCAGCTTCGCCACGACCACGATGTCGAAGGTCTGGGACGAGCTCGACGGGCTCGTCACCCGGATGCTCACCCGGAGCGGGGCGGACAAGGTCGAGCTCGTCGGGCATTCGCTCGGCACCGCGATCTCGCAGGGCTACCTGACGAGCTCGCTCGCTCGGGCGGCAAGGGTCGCCCACTACGTGAACCTCGACGGCGCGCCGGCCTCGTCGCCCCCGGGGGGCGTACCCACATTGGCTGTCTGGGGCGAGGGGCACTCCGCCCTGCAGATCGTCGGTGCCACCAACGTGTACCAGCCCGACCACAGCCATGTGCAGGTGGCCACCTCGGCCGAGACGTTCGGTGCGATGTACCGGTTCTTCACCGGCCACGCCCCCGGGACTACGAACATCGTCGCCCAGCGCCACGTGGTGCTGTCGGGGCGAGCCGACCTGTTCCCGACCAACGCGGGGGCTGCGGGCACGACACTGCAGATCTGGGAGGTCGCACCCCGCACCGGGCTCCGCGAGCACGACAGGCCCGAGGCCACATTCCGGATCGGTGCGGACGGCGCGTGGGGACCGTTCCGCGGAAGCAGCGACGAGCACTACGAGCTCGCCATCCTGTTCCCCGGCTCGACCCATCACTTCTACTTCGAGCCGTTCGTACGCAGCGACAACCTCATCCGCCTCCTCACCCAAGAGCCGGGCACCGGGCTGGATGCGCTCAGGGAGAAGAGCGCCACGACGTCCGCTCTGATCTTCATTCGGTACAAGGAGCTGTGGGGCGACCAGGGAGCGCAGAACGACGCGCTCACCATCAACGGCCAGAATGTCCTCACCCCGGCGATCGCCCCGCGCGCCAAGCGGCTCAACGCCCTGTTCGCCTTCGATCACAAGCTCGACGGAGTCACCGACCTGAGCGCACCGATACCGGTGTTCGCAGCTCTGCCCTTCATCTCGGGTGCGGACGTCTCGCTGCCGGCCTCCGACCCGCCCGATCGCACCATCCAGATCGCGGCCACCCCTCGGGGCGGCGGCGGCACGGTCGAGAACCTGAACGTCCCGAACTGGGCCTCGTCCACGAACTTCACATCGATCCAGCTCCGGGACTTCGTGCAATCCACCCGTCATCCCGACGATGACGACGACTCGTCCCATCACTCCGGTCACGACGACTCTCGCCGTCACTCCGACGATCACGACGACTGAAGCTTCGATCTCCTGCGAACCTCTTGGCGATCCCGATCGTCTACTGACCCGGGAGGTGCCCCGTGAGAGCCGGACGCGAGTCGGAGCTGCTGGAGGTCCTGCCGGTCGGAGAACCAGGCGCCACGCACGCGCCGCGTCGCCGCTCTCATCGCGACCGGAGCGCATTGGCTCGCGCGTCGCGAGCCGGCCTCGTGGTGGGGCTCGGGATGTCGCTGGTGATCGCCGGCGTCGAAACCGGCGCCATTCCGATGAGGGGTGCGCGGGCGCCGAGCCGCGTCGGCAATGCCGTCGGGCCCTCGAGAACGCGAGCGTTCGTCGCGCTCGACGTGTCTTCGGTGAGCGGCTCTCGGGCGGCTTCGCTACCGTGGCGATTCGCGCGAGCGGCGTTCGAGCTCCACTGCGAAGGGGGAGCGCGGGTGCTCGATGCCGACGTCTGGGCGCTCGCGTCATCCATCACGTACAGGTGGGTGATCTCGGAACCCGGGGAGCTTCAGCTCTACCAGCCGCTGGTGGACACACCCTCGGTCCGGGTTCGTGTCTTGATCGGCAGTGGGAGCCCCGAACGTCTCATCCCCGAACAGTCGGACGACTACCTCAGGTTGGCGACTCGCATGGTCTTCGCCGCTCCACTCGCCGGCGGGTTCACTCGACCGGTCCTTGTCGTGAACGGGCGAACAGACGAACCGGGACTGGGTTGGGTCGTCGCCGCACCCGACGAGGTCGTGACGTTACTGCGGCAGCCGTGCGCGTAAGAGACAGCGCCCCGACCATCGTCAGCCCGATCTGCCCGCGGTAGCCGGCTCCTCCTCGAGGACCTCGCGGGCCTTCGCCAGCAGACCTGCCTCCGTGAACGGCTTCTCGAGCAGCGTGACGCCGGGGTCGAGGGTGCCTTTCGAGGCGAGCACCGGTCGCGCGTAGCCCGACATGAAGAGCACCCGGATGTCGGGCCGCAGCGAGACCACGCGCTCGGCCACCTCCTTGCCCAACATCTGAGGCATGACGACGTCGGTCAGTAGCAGATGGATGTCGCCGGCGTGCTCCGCAGCGAGCGCGAGCCCCTCGGCGCCGCTCTCGGCGGTCAGGACCGTATAGCCGTTGCGCGTGAGGATTCGCCGCGTGACCTCCCGAATGGCCTCTTCGTCCTCGACGATGAGAACCGTCTCTCCCCGGCCCGCGGACGGCGCGTCGGCAGGTTCCTCCGCGCGAGGAGCACTGTCGTGCGCGACGGGGAAGACGGCGATGAACGTGGTACCCGTTCCCGGCTCGGACGTCAGCTCGGCGTCGCCGCCGGCCTGGGTGACGATGCCGTACACGGTCGCGAGCCCGAGGCCGGTTCCCTCGCCCTTCGCCTTCTTGCTGAAGAAGGGCTCGAAGGCGTGCGCCGCGACCTCTGGTTCCATGCCCGTGCCGGTGTCGCTCATTCGCAAGCGAACGTACGGGCCGACCTCTGTGCCCGGGCGCCGCGCCGCGTAGTCCTCGTCGATCCAGAGGTCCTCGGTCTCGATCTCCAGCCTGCCGCCCGACGGCATGGCGTCGCGCGCGTTGACCGCCAGGTTGACGAGCACCTGCTCGATCTGTCCGGGGTCGGCCATGACTCCCGACAGGCCAGGGCTGAGCGAGGTGACGAGCTCGACGTGCTCACCGATCGTTTGCCGTAGGAGCTGTTCCATCTCGGCAATGACGTCGTTCAGGGAGAGAAGCTCGGGTCTCACGACCTCACGACGGGCGAACGCGAGGAGCTGGTGGGTCAGTCGGGCGGCGCGCTCCGCGGCCCGTTGCACCTGCTCGACGTCGCGTCGCACGGCTTCGCGACGCTCGCCGTCGTCGCCGTTCGTCGGCGTTGCGAGGTCCTCGGCGATGAAGGCGGCGTAGTTGAGGATGACCGCCAGGAGGTTGTTGAAGTCGTGCGCCACTCCCCCCGCCAGCTGGCCGAGGCTCTCCAGCCGCTGTGACTGGTGCAGCCGGCGCTCGAGGCGCCCACGCTCCGCTTGTGCCTTCAGCCGCTCGCGCTCGGCTTGCGCCTCGATGCGCTCCGAGACGTCGCGGACGGCGGCGGACACCAACAGTCCCTCCTGCGTCTCGAGCGCACTCATGCTGATCTCTGCCGGGAACTCCGTGCCGTTCTTACGACGCGCCGCGACCTGCATCCCCGCCCTCATCGGGCGAGGGTCGGGTTGGGCGAAGTAGCGCGCCCAATGACCCGGATGTACGTCGCCCTTCTGGGCGGGCACGAGGATCTCCACGGGCCGGCCGATGAGCTCGTCGCGGCGATACCCGAAGAGGCGCTCGACTTGCGCGTTCACCAAGACGATTCGCCCGTCGGCACCGACGCCGAGCACGGCGTCGGGTGCCGCGTCGAGCATGGCGCGGAGCTTCACGTCGGCCCGGTGTCGGTCGGTGATGTCTCGCACGATCGATGCCACACCGACGACGACGTCGTCGGGGTCGGCGACCGCCGACAACGTGACCGAGACGTCGATGAGGCGACCATCCTTGTGAACGCGCCGGGACTCGTACTCCTCGACGCCCTCAGCCCGCATCACCCGCACCAACATCGCGGCTTCCTCGGCCCTGCTGTCCGACGGTATCACCACGTCCAGCGAACGGCCGATCATCTCCTCTGCCGTGTAGCCGTAGAGCTGCTCGGCCCCCGGGTTCCAACTCGTGATCAAGCCGTCGAGGCTCTTGCCGACGATCGCATCGTGTGAGGACTGGACGATCGACGCGAGCCACGCCTGTGCTTCCGCGGCCCGAAGCCCTCGGAACTCGGCCTCGCCTGGTTCGGCCATGCACACCGCCTCCGGGAGCCTGGCGCGCACGTGCTCCTGGGATGGTGTCGGTCAGGCGGGGCCAGGCCTGAAGCGATGTCGCCCGACCAGCTGCTCAGACCGCGGACGACTCCAGCTCGGGGACGTCGCGTGGCGGACCGTCGTGCTCCCTGCGCAGCAGCTGATCCAGCGCGGCGCGGTGGTGAGCCACGATCTCTTCGACCGTCTGCGAGGTCGTCTCGAGCTCGGTCTCGACGCTCGCCAGGGTTGCGTCCAGTGGCGAAGCCATCGTGTGGCGTTCCCGGACCGTCCGCAGGCGTTCGATGACGGCGCTGAGCGAGCGTGCCACCTCGTACTCCACGTCGCTGGCCAGCCCGGTGTTGATGCGGTCCACCTCGAGCAGCTCCGCCAGGCGCGCCTGCTCCCGCTCGACGACAACTCGTTCGGCGAAGAGCAGCAGGCTCAAGCGCCGGAGATGAGCCTCCTTCTCCACCAGATAGGCGAAGAGCCCGACGATCATCAGCGGCTGCCCGTACCTGATGCCGGGGAGCCGGGTCAGCCCGCCTGTAGCGCCGGGAGCGGCGCCGAGCAACGTGATGCCGATCGCCAGGCTGGCCATGACCACGAATGCGATCCCCCACAGTTGGCGGCGGCGGCGCTCGACGGTTTGCAGCGAGAGCGTCGAGCGGTCGCGTATGCCGGCCAGCCGCGCCTCTCTGGCGGCCTGGGTTGGCTGCTCGTCGACGGCTGCTCTTCTACCTGCGGAGGATAGGTGCATGTTGGGACTCGCCCTCCCGTGTGCTCCAAGGGGCGAATCGGCAGCGATCGGCGGTTCCATTAGCACGTCTTGCCCGAGCGGGTCCCGCGGTGCGCTTCGGCGGGAGGACGCGAGGTGAGAACGAGGCGCAGCCCGACCATCCTCAGCCGGGTGTCACCGACGTGAGAACCCCGTGCACCAGCAAGCGCTCGGATGCTCCCTCGCACGTCTGGAGGAGGATCCGGGGGGTGGTCGTGTCGTGGCCGTAGACGCTCTCGAGCGTCGTCGAGGTGCCGACGACGTCGCGTCCCGTGACCACGTAGGTGAAGACCCTGCCGTCCAGCCGGGTGATCCGTACCTCCGCGCCCTTCGCGATGGCGTGGAGGTTCTCGAACGGCGAGCCGTGCGTGGCGTTGTGGGCGGCCAGCCAGTAGGTGCCGGCCCGGCCGGGGTCGGTCGGATGCCGCCACTGCGCGCCGTTGTAGTGGGCCGCCACCCCGCGGTCGATGACGTCCTGCGCGCCGGTCACGACCGGCAACGAGATCCCGATGCTCGGGATCTCCACCGTGGCTTCCTGACCACGCACCAGCGCTGCCGTCGGGCGCGAAGCCTGTCCGATGGGGGCGGCGGGGCGGGCCACGGCGCGTCCTGCGCCGCTGACGAGCACCAGGACGGCGATCAACAGTGAGGATGCGACGATCGCGATTCGGCGGATGCGAGCGTCGAGGAGGTCGTGGATCGGACCGGCGCTGGGGGCTTGTGTCATGTGACGGGCCTCGGTGACGGTCGTGACACAGGTGAGCCGTGCCCCCGAACGGGCGTCGAAGATCAGACGATCGACGAAGCGCGCCTCATCCCTTGGCGTGGAAACGCGCGTCATGCCTTCGCGTGAGGCGCGGTTGTCATGCGGGCCGGCCCCAGGTGTCACACTGCAGGGGGGCTGCTCGATGAAGAAGGTGTTCTGATGGGCCCGATCCGGGTCGTGATCGTCGACGACCATGCGATGGTGGCTGAGAGCCTGAAGCGGCTTCTCGAGGCCGAGCACGACATGCAGGTCGTGGCGCTGGCCGTGAACGTCGCGGGCGCGATAGAGGCGGCGCGGATGTGTCAGCCCGACGTCATGGTCATGGACTACGGCCTGCCGGACGGAGACGGCGTTTCCGCCACGACCATCATTCGCCACGAGCTGCCCCGTATGAAGGTGCTCCTACTCACCGGTAATAGCAGTGCGGAGGTGGTCGCCGCGGCCCTCGATGCAGGTTGTGTCGGTTACGTCGAGAAGACGAACGCCGCCGCCTCGCTCACGTCGGCGGTGCGCGCGGTGCACGCGGGAGAGGCCGTGTTGCCGCAGGCCAAGCTCGGCGGTCTTCTCGCTCGCGGCGATGTGGGCGGGATCCTCACCAAGAGAGAACGCGACATCCTCACGCGCGTCGAGAGCGGTGCGTCGAACAAGGCCATCGCCGCGGAGCTCACGGTGAGCTTGAACACCGTCCGGACCCACGTGCAGTCGATCCTGAAGAAGCTCGGCGCGCACTCCAAGCTCCAGGCGGTGTCGATGGCCCGCGAGCAGGGCGTGCTCCGCCGTCGCTGACCGTCTCCGGATTGCCGGTACCCTTGACGGTGAATCGTTCTCTGCCGCGTTGCTCCGAACCCCGGTAGCGCATCCACCCTCTCGCGCTGAAGTGGAGTTCGGACATGATCCTCCTTCTCGCACTGACGATCGCGATTGCGATCGCGCTGGTGACGCGACCAGGCCGGGCCGCGGCCAGCAAGAGGCTGCGTCTGACGCGTATCGTCCCGGTGCTCGATGCGGTGTGTCTGGTTTCGCTGATCGCGATCCCGGTGCTCGCCGCGCTCACCATCGTGGACTTCCGGGGCTCCGACTCGAAAGGGCGTACGCGCGAGGATCGAAAGCAGGTCGTCGAACTGGCGAACACAGGTCCCGGCGACGCATGCCGGAACAGCCGCGATCCGGATTGCGGCCCGTTCCGCTGGGATCCCGCGCCGGGCCCGAACGCACCGGTCGAGATCGTCATCACCTACAGCCCCAGCTCCCCACGGGTTGGAGAACAGGTCACCGTCACAGTCCACGTCAGCGACGCCGACGCGCTGATCGGCGACGTCACGATGGCGTTCGGTGACGAGGCAGCGGCGATGATTCCGCCCCAGTCGATCGTCAACTGCGTTGGAGCCGCGACCGGACCTTGGTCGCTGCCCGGAGCAACGCCGGACGACGTCGTCAAGACGTTCCGGCACACCTACAGCAGAGCCGCCGACCTCACCCTCGACGCGTATGCAGCGAGCCCCGAGATCGTCAGCGGGACGTGCCCCCCGAACCCCTATGCCAGCCAGGGGACCGCGTCCGTTCCGATTCGCATCAGCGAACGGTGACGCTTCGAGTCGCTCGATTCTTACCGCCTCCCCGCGCGCGGGAGCTCTTCGTCCTCTGGTACGACCGAACGGAACAACGCGAGCAGCAGGAGGTCGTAGCTCGCCTTGCCCACACCTGCGATCACGAGGGGCCAGCCGATGTTGCTGTGCGTCAGCATGAGCCCGGCGAGCGCAGGGGTGGTCGCCGACGCGAGGCTCCGCGGCACGTTCGTCACGCTCGCCGCGGCGGCGCGCTCTTCGGGGGTGACTACGCCCATCACGAACGCTTGTCGTGCGGGCACGTCCATCTGCGAGAAGAGCGAGCGCACGAGGAGCAGGCCGACCGCGAGCCAGGCCTTCGGCGCGAACGCGGCGAGGATCAACATGAGGTTGGCCGGCAGGTGGGTGAACACCATGGTCCGGATCAACCCGAAGCGCGCCGACAGCCGGGCGGACAGCAGCTGTGAGAGCGCGCTCAGCAGGCCCACGGCGAAGAAGACGCTTCCGGTCGTCGCAGCCGAGAGGCCGAAGCGAAGGTGGAGCCACAGCACGAGAAGCGACTGCACCACGAGACCGCCCGCGGCCGCGTCGAGGCTGAACAGGCCGGCGAGCTGCAGGACGATGCGGCGCGACGGGCCGAGCGGCCGTCCCGCGAGGGCGCCCGCGGCGTCGGCGCGCTCCCGGGGCAGTCGCCGATAGACGAGCGCGATGACGCACGCGACGGTGGCGTAGAGCAGGAAGCCCCCGCGCTGGAGCGACTCGAGCGAGCGGTCGAACGTCCGTGCGAGCACTGCAGGGCCGGCCGACAGAAGGGCACCGAACGCGCCTGCCATCGCGCCCGCGAGGTTGTAGATCGCGTAGAGGCGAGGGCGCTCGGGCCCGCCCGCGTGGCCGGCCAGGTAGGCCTGCTCGGTGGGCAGGAACACGCTGACGTCGCCCGCCGACGGGTTGAGCGTCCCGATGACCGCGACCACGAGCATGGGGAGGAAGGCGCTCACCGAGGCGAAGCCGACCCCCGTGGCGAACATCAGCACGCTCGCCCCGAGCAGCAGGGTCCGGACTCGGGCGCGGTGCCCGATCAGGCCCACGGCGATGGTGAGAGCCGCGGAGCCCAGCAGGGTGCCGGTGACGATCGTGCCGATCTGGAAAGGGGAGAACCCGAGCGAGCCGAGATAGCCGACGAGCAGCACGCTCACGAAGCCGTCGGCGAAGCCGCGGAGCCCCCGAGCGGTGACGACCCGCCGGACCTCTGAGCTCAGCCCCATACGAGCGCCTTCATGCGTCACCGATCATGCGTCACAGGAGGGTCTGGACCCGTCGCGATGTCGCGTGCCCTGCGGTACGCTCCCGCCCGAGCGTGAGGGAGCGCTGGCTCCAGGCCCCGGCTCGCAGCTCGGCCCCATCGTCTAGCGGCCTAGGACACGACCCTCTCAAGGTTGAAACACGGGTTCGAATCCCGTTGGGGCTGCCAGCAGGCCTTGACCCCAGTTGGTGGACCACTCGTTATGACGACGTGGCCGGGGTGTTGGCTGAATGTAGGTCTTCGAATTCGTTGGGTGTGAGGTAGCCGAGCGTGCTGTGGCGGCGGGCTGGGTTGTAGAAGTGCTCGATGTAGTCGGCGATCGCGACCGCGAGCTCGAGGTTGGTGCGCCAACGCTGCCGGTTGAGTAGCTCGATCTGCATGGAGCCCCAGAACGACTCCATGGGGGCGTTGTCGTAGCAGTCGCCGACGGTCCCCATGGAGTTGATGAGCACGAGTCGGCGGACATTCTCGGTGAAGGCCCAGGAGGTGAACTGGCTGCCGTGGTCGGAGTGGACGACCGTGCCCGGCGTCGATGGCCGCGACGAGTGCGCCTTGGCGAGGGCGTCGTTGACCAGCGCCGTGTCGCAGCGCCGGTCGATCGCCCAGCCGACGACCTTGCGGGAGAAGAGGTCGAGCACGACGCAGCAGTAGATCTTGGTCTCGCTGGTGGGATGCTCGGTGATGTCGGTGAGCCATAGCTCATTCGGTGCTGATGCGGTGAACCGGCGCTTGATTAGGTCCTCGCATGTCGGCGCGTTCTTGAGGTTCTTCATCCCCTTGCGCGGTCCGGGCAGGCCCTTGAGGCCGAGCTGGCGCATGATCTTCCACACGAGCTTCTTGTTGACGATGAGCCCTTGCTCGATCTCCAAGGCAGCTCGGACACGCAGCATCCCGTAGGTGCCGCGTGAGCGGGCATGGATGTCGACGATCGCATCGGCCAACACCAGACGGCGTATCTCGCGGTCGGTCGGCCGATGGTGCTTGATGTCGTAGTACGTCGAGCGGCTCAACCCGACGACCCGGCACGCGACTCGTTCGGAATAGCCCAGGTTGTTCAGCCCTCGGACAACCTGGAACTTCCTTTTGGGTCGACGGCGCCCTCGGTGAAGAGCGCACTGGCGGCCTTGACCAGCTTCAGCTCGGCCTCGAGCTCGATGATGCGCCGGCGGGCTGCCTGCAACGGGTCGGCCTCATAGCTCTTTTGCTCCCGGCCGCTCATCAGCGTCGATGAGCGCTTGCCGCCGCCACCGATACAGCGTGTGCTCGGAGATCCCGAGCTCGGCTACGAGATCCTTGACCGCTTCCCCGGCGAGCATCCGCTCACAGGTCAGCCGCCGAAGCTCGGCCGGATAGTGCCTTGGCATGCCTGGCTCCCGTCGGACAGGGCCAAGTTGTCACAAAGGTGGTCCACCATCCGGGGTCAAGGTCAAGCCAGCGAGCCAGCCATGTTGGGGCGGCGAACGCCGGTTTCGGGTCGCGTCCGTCAGGCCGATGTGTGCCGGGCGCGTCCGATCTCCTTCAGCAGCCACCGAGCGGCCCAGACCGCGGAGGGGGGATCGAAGTGGGCGCCGTCGGGTCGTGGTCGGATCCCCTCGACGCGCTCCGGGCAACGCGACCCCGCAGGGCAGAGCTTGGCGGCGAGGTCGACGATCACCGTCTCGTCAGCATGGCCGCGGGCGAAGCGCCGGAGAAGCTGATTGAGGCCAGCGAACTCCGCATCATCCACCGTTGTGCTCCTCTTCAGCTCCTGGCCGAAGGCCCGACCCGGTGCGTGCGGGGCCTCGGTGACCAGGACGACCCTCGCGCCCTTGCGGGTGAGGCGGTGGAGGGCGGCGCCCATGCGGGCCAGCATCTCGACATCACGCTCGGGCGTGCCTGCCGCGACCGTCCGACCGTCGACAACAAGGTCGGACTTCTCCCATACGCTCATCCACACGACCACGTCGGGGTTCAGTTCGTGCAAACCTCGACTGACCGCCTTTTCGACCAGGCCGGGGCAGACCTTGGTCCCCAACGGCAGGTAGTCATGACGGGCGCTCACGATCTCGCCGCTGGCGACGCCACACCCGACAACCGCCGCTTGTCGGACCTCGATCCCCGACGATTCGCCGACAGCCCGCAGCCCGGGGTAGAGGCTGCAAGCGGTCGAATCTCCGATGAGCAACAGGCGCGTCCCCTCTTGCCCCCGCAGGCTCGGCTCGGAGCTTCGGGCGTTGGCGGCGCGGGCGGCGCGGAGCTCCACCGGACGAGGCTCCCCACAGGGCGAGGGCTGGCCGAAGGCGGCGACGTAGCTCGGTGGCTCGGCGGCACCCGCCGTCGATGTGACCATGGCGACGGCTGTGGCGGCCACGGCCACAACGGCCGCCTTCCAGGTGATGCGATGGCGCAGCCATCCGTGTCGGATCGGTTGTTCGACCAGGTAGTAGGAGACCGTCGCGGCTGCGAGCGTCATCCCGAGGCGCAGCGCGTTGAGCGGCGTTCCGGCGAGACCTGTACGTCCGGCGGAGAGCCACACGTCCACCGGCCAGTGCCAGAGGTACAGCCCGTACGACAGCCGGCCGAGCCAGACGAGCACGGGAAACGAGAGCACCGCCTTCAGTGGCCCTGGCTGCATGGCGCCGGCCACGACGATGGCCACGGCCACGGCGTAGAGGAGCGAGCCGCCCTCGTAGTAGGAGCGGGAGGTGGCGGCCACGTCGTGCCAGGCCCAGACGACGCCGGCCAGGCTGACGAAGCCCAGCGCGCCCAATGTGTGACTGACGAGCCCGTGCCCCGGCGGACGGACGACGAGGATGATGGCGAGCAGTGCGCCGACCAAGAGGGTGTGGCCGCGGCAGTCGGTCCCGTAGTAGGCGCGGGATGGATCCTCCGTCCGGTGCAACACGGCCATGGCCACGGCCGATACGGCGGCGCCACCGATGGTCACGCCGGCCAGGAGCCGGAGCGAGCGTCCCAAGCGCAGGCACGCGAGGACTGCGAGCGGCCATACCAGATAGAACTGTTCCTCGATCGCGAGGGACCACAGGTGGCGCAGCGGCGACGGTCCGGAGAACAGGTCGAAGTAGGACTGGCCAGAGAAGATGAAGCGCCAGTTGGCCACGTAGAAAAGGGCCGACAGCCCGTCTCCTCGAACCTTCGCCCGCTCGACGGCAGGCATCACCGTTGCGGTGAAGAGGGCGACGAAAACGAGGACGATCAGGAGGGCGGGAAGCAGGCGCCGTGCCCGACGTGCCCAGAATTGCCCGAGGGCGATCGTGCCACGCGCGCGGAACTCGAGCAGGAGCAGGGTCGTGATCAGGAAGCCCGAGAGGACGAAGAAGGCGTCGACGCCGAGGAACCCGCCACGGCCCCACCCATACCCCGCGTGGTAGGCGATGACGGCCAACACTGACAGTGCTCGCACGCCGTCGAGGCCAGGTTCGTAGCCGAGGCGCGACGACACCCCCGCTCTCGAGACTCCCCGCCCGATGCGCACGTTCGATGTCTATCGCTGTGGCGATTCGCGCGGGTGTTGCCGGTAGCGCCCGCCGGGACGAGACTGACGCCAAGTCGACCAACGGAGGCAGCCAATGGCCAAGTACCTCATCACCGCGTCGTACTCCGCCGAGGGGATGAAAGGCGTGATCAGCAAGGGGGGCTCCGCCCGCCGGGACGCGGTCGCCAAGGCCGTGGCCGACGTCGGTGGGCAGGTGGAGAGCTTTCACTTCGCGTTCGGCGACGACGATGCCTTCGTCATCGTCGATCTTCCGGACAACGTGTCGGCCGCGGCGATCGGCATGGCCGTCGGCGCGAGCGGGGCGGCGACCACGAAGACCGTGGTCCTTCTCACACCGGAGGAGATCGATCGGGCCGCGCAGACACAGGTTTCCTACCGAGCGCCGGGTTCGTAGGGGCGAGGCGGGCTACATCGAGAGCAGCCGCCCCGGGTTCTCCTTGGCCATCACGTCGATGTCGCCCCGGCTCACACCCTCGGCGAGCAACAGCTCCAGGAACTGTCGCAGACCTGGCGCGGGCGCCACGTTCTTCTTCTGGCCGTAGTCGGTCGAGAGAATGCAGCGCGCCGGGCCCACCTCGCGGATGGCGTCGGCCACGGCAGCCGGCGGCGTCTCGGCGAGGTAGCCCGAGCACGTCATCGCGCAGTGCTCGATGTACGCCCCCCGGTCCGCGGCCTCGCACATCTGCGCGATGTCGAGCTGGGGCCCGGCGAGCGGCTCCATCGCATGTGTCACGACCACCTTGTCGACGCCGACGTCGGCGGCGGCCGCGAGCAGGGCCAGGATCTCGGCGAACGAGATGTGGCCCGTCTCGACCACGACGTCGAACTCCTTCGCGAGCGCGAGGATCTCGAGCACCTCGGGCTTCACGCGTTGGGCGCGGTGAAGGTCGCCGTCGAGGATCGAAAGCCCCGGCGTGGGCAGCCCGAACTTGCGATGGTCGTTCTCGGACGAGAGCGTCGGCATCCACACCACCTTGCCGCCGATGCGGCACATGACGTCCACCGCGTGCGGGTTGAGACCGCCCACGGGAGCATCCAGGGCGATGCCGCCGAACACGCTGATGCCGGGCGTCACCCTGTCGACTGCATAGGCGAGCGCCGCGGTCTGGTAGTCGTGGCTCTTCAGCACGATGGCCGCCATGTCGAGCGCGCGTGCCTGCTCGGCGGCCTCGAGGCAGTCGACGCTGCGCTCCAGGTGGGCGTCGGGCCCGAAGTGACAGTGCATGTCGACGGCGCCGGCAACGAGGTCGTCGGTGTCCGTGCTCACGCGGCGAGGGTATTCGCTGAGCCAGGATGGGGCATGCGCGAGGTGCTGCAGGGGGTCAAGGTCATCGAGGTCGCGTCGTGGACGTTCGTGCCCGCGGCGGGCGCGGTGCTCGCGGATTGGGGCGCCGACGTCCTGAAGATCGAGCATCCGGTCACCGGTGATCCCCAGCGCGGCCTGATCAGCTCGGGTCTCATTCCAGCCGGTGCGGGCGGGATCAACTACATCATGGAGCAGCCGAACCGCGGCAAGCGGAGCGTCGCGCTCGACCTCGCGAGCGACGATGGCCGTGAGCTGCTCTATCGGTTGGCCGAGACCGCCGACGTCTTCCTCACCAACTTCCTCCCGGACGCGCGCGAGCGTCTGCTCATCGACGTCGAGCACATCCGCGCGCGCAACCCCGACATCATCTACGTCCGGGGCACCGGGCAGGGCGTGCGCGGCCCCGACGCGCGCAAGGGCGGTTACGACGGAGCCTCCTACTGGGCGCGCGGCGGCCTTGCCATGGCGCTCACGCCCCCCGGGCTCGAGTGGCCCATCAGCCCTCGCCCGGCGTTCGGCGACGTGATGGGTGGCATGACGATCGCAGGGGGGATCGCCGCCGCGCTGTTCCGGCGGGAGCGCACCGGTGAGCCGTCGGTCGTCGACGTGTCGCTTCTCGGGCTCGCGCTCTGGAACCTCGGGCCCGACGTGGTCGCGGCGAAGCTCTACGAGACCACCCACGCGCGCAGCTTCGACCGAGCCGCGGCACCCAATCCCATCGTGGGCGTCTACCGCACCCAGGACGGCCGGTTCATCATGCTGATGATGCTCGAGTCGGACCGCTACTGGGCCGACTTCTGCCGCCACATCGAGCGCCCGGAGCTCATCGATGACACCCGCTTCAAGGACGCGGCCGCCCGGTACGAGAACCGCCGCGAGTGCATCGGGCTGCTCGACGAGGTCCTCGCTTCCCGTCCCTTCGCGGAGTGGTGCTCGAGGTTCTCCACGCTCGAGGGGGTCTGGGCACCGATGCAGACGGTGCGCGAGGTGCACGACGACCCGCAGTCGGTTGCCAACGGGTACCTGCCGTCGGTGGCGTCCGCGGAAGGCGTCGACTTCACGCTGGTCGCCAGCCCCGTGCAGTTCGACGAGACGTCACCCGATCTCTCGCACGCACCGGACCACGGCCAGCACACCGAGGAGGTCCTGCTCGAGCTGGGCCTGACCTGGCCGGAGATCGCCGGCTACAAGGAGTCGGGCGCGATCCTCTAGACCCCGTTGGGCGATGGCTCAAGCGCGGTCGCCGGGCGGTCGACACGATCGGCATGGAGGACGTCAAGATGACGCGCCCGCCGCTCTGGGTGTTCGGGGTGCTCTTCCTCGCGTACACGAGCGTGCACGTGGCGCTGCTGCTGTTCTTCTACTCGGTCGGTCCCTCGACGCCGTACCCGCTGGCCGAGTCGGTGGCCATCGCGGGAGGCGTGACGGCCGCCGCCGCGAGCCTGCTGGCCTGGCGTCACACCATTCGGCCCGAGCGGCGACAGGGCGCCGGCCGGGCACGGACGGGCATGATGCGGGCGTGCATCTCGCGGCTCGGGACCATGCGGCTCATTGCCGGGCGCTCGCCGTCGAGGTCGGCCGCTACGTCGAGGCGATAACCGGGCCCGACCTCAGCCTGCCGGTACCGACGTGCCCGGGCTGGGACATCGCCGAGCTGGTGCGACACATCGGTGCGGTTCACCGCTGGGCCGAGCGCATGGTGCGAGATGGTTCCATCGAGCGCCTCGCTCGGGCCGAGCTCGACCTCGGGCTACCTCCCGACGTGAGCGGCCTGCCAGTGTGGCTGGCCTCCGGAGGTGAGGCACTGGTTGCCACGCTGCGCGCCGCGGACCCCGATGCGTCGATCTGGGTGTGGGGTGCCGACCCGCACGTGCGCTTCTGGTCCCGCCGCATGCTGCACGAGACCACCGTGCATCGCGCCGATGCCGAGCTCGCGTTGGGCCGCGATCCCGCGATCGACCCCGACACCGCGGCAGACGGGATCGACGAGCTGCTCGAGAACCTGCCGAACGCGGCGTACTTCGCGCCCAAGGTGGCCGCGCTGCGCGGTGACGGCGAGTCGATACGGCTCGACGGCACCGACGTCGATGTCCATTGGGTCGTGCGCCTCGAGCCGAAGGGCTTCACCTGGGCGCGGGGACGCGACGACGCCTCGGTCCGCGTGAGTGCCCCGGTCGCGGACCTTCTCTTGCTGCTCTACCGCCGGCTGCCCGTTGCCGACGCGCGGTTCGCTTGCCTGGGTGATCATGACGTGCTCGCCCGCTGGCTGGACAACTCCGCGCTCTGAGTCGAGTGCACCACCCGGCCGTCGATGATCGTGGCGCGCACCTGGCCGGCGTCGAGCGTCTTCAACGCGTTCGCGAGTGGCTCCCGTAGCAGGCACAGGTCCGCCGGACTACCGACGCGCACCCGGCGCGGGGGTCCGCCGGGCACGTGCAGATCGCTCAGGAACAGGTCGAGCGCGGCGCGCGCAGTGACGGCCTCTTGCGGACCGAGCACGCGACCGCCGGCGCTGCGGCGGTCGACGGCGGCGCGCATCGCGCGCCATGGGTCTGCGATGCCGAAGGGCGCGTCGGTTCCTCCTGCCACCGCGACGCCGGCAGAGAGCAGCGTTCGACACCGGTAGAGCACCTCGAGATCGGCGGCGTCGACCTCACGGGCGTACGTGTCGCCTCGCTCGGCGATGAAGTTGGGTTGCGTCACCACCGCCACGCTCAGCTCGCGCAACCGCTGTTCGAGGCCGACGGGGAGGACGCTCGCATGCTCCAACCGGTCGCCGGGCAGCGAGCCGGACCGCGCGAGCGCGTCGACGGCGACGACGACCTCGACCCTCGACACGCAATGGATCGCGACGGCACGCCCCGTTGCATGGGCGGCCGCGATCGTGTCGGCGATCGCTCCGGGCTCGAAGCTCCCCTCGTCAGCCTCGTCGAGCACGAGCTTCCAGGGTCCCAGCGTCAATCGCGGGTGACCCGGCTCCGGCAGGTGGGACGGGCCGAGCACCACCAGCCGCTGGGCGACGTCACCGCGACCCACGGCCGCGGTGAGAAGATCGAGCGCGCGACCGTCGAGCCCAGCCGTGGCGTCGGTGATCCCGGTGACCCCGACTGCGGCGAGACGCCGGCCCACCCGGGCCAGGTCGAGGGCGACCCGCGGCACGCGATCACCGAGCAGTCGGTCGGCGTGGAACAGACGCCCGGTCGGCGCGGCCCGCTCGAGCCCGGTGGCGCGCAGCGCGGCACGGTTCAGCACCCAGAGCGCGCCACTTCGATGTTGCACGCGGACGGGGCGGTCGGCGACCAACGCGTCGAGGACGTCGCAGTCGAGCGCGCCGGCGACCGAGTCGTGGTAGCCGACGCCGCGCAGCCAGGCGCCAACCGGAAGCGCGCGGGAGGCGTTGCGCAAGGCCGAGGCGAGCGCGTCGAGGTCGCCGACAGCCGGCGGGCCGCACGGGACCGATTCGAGCGCGGCCGCCATCGCCATGAGATGGAGATGGTGGTCGTGCAGACCGGGGAGGAGGGCGCCACCCGCGGCATCGAGCACGGCGTCACCCTCGACGGAGAGCCTCGGCGCGATCTCGACGACGACGCCGTCGCGGACGCGCACGTCGAGCCCGGGCACGCCCTCGACCTCGCATCCGGTGACGAGCAGGCGCGCCGCCCCGTCGGCAGCGTCGCCGGTCACAGGCTGCGGCCGGCGACGTGCCCGTCGAAGATCGCCCGGTCGGCCAGTCGCACGGCGACGGCATCGCCCACCCGCAGCACCTCCTGAACGCGGGTACGGAGCTGGTGGAAGAGGTCGTCGTCGGGGATCCCATGGGTGCGGACCACCACGCTGTCGACCGCGACGATCGTCTCCGTGCGGAGCGAGAGCGTGTCGATCAGCACCACCTCGTGGTCGCCGATCGAGACGAGCGCCGTGCTCGGCCGCCAACGCGCGCCCGCGCGTGCCATTCGGGACAACGCCATCGCCATGGTCTCCGCGTCGAGGAGCATGGGCGTGGGCAGGGGGCACGCGACGGTCACGTCGACGCCCATGGCCGCGAGCAGCTCACCCAACCCGATGCCCTCGATGTGGCCGACGGCGTCGAGGACCACCACTCGCTCGCCGAGCTCGTGCGCGCGCGTGAGTGCCTGCTCGTGGTCCATCACGAAGGGCTGTTCGCTGCCCGGTACGGGCAGGGGGTGCCACTTCGAGGCGACGTCGACGCGGGCGCGCCCGCCGGTGGCGACGACGACGGCGTCGGGCTCCATTGCGAGCACCTCGGGCGCGGTCGCCTCGACACCCAGACGGATGTCGACCCCCCGGCGGAGGCACTCACCCGCACGCCAGTCGGCGAAGTCGGCCAGCTCGGCCCGCCCGGGCAGGCGCTGGGCCAAACGGATCTTGCCGCCCAGCTCCACGCTTCGCTCGAGCAGCGTCACCTCGTGACCGCGTGCGGCCGCCACCCACGCCGCCTCGAGCCCGGCAGGGCCACCGCCGACGACGACGACTCGTTTGGGGCGGGGCGCGGCTCGGAGCGTTGCCGGGCCCAGCTCCGCCTCCCGGCCGACGGTGGGGTTGGTGACGCACGTGATCGGCAGTCCCTGCGTGAGGTTGCCGTAGCAACCTTGGTTGCAGCCGGTGCACGCACGGATATCCGTGTCGTGCCCCGCCCGTGCTTTTGCCGGCCAGTCGGGGTCTGCGATGAGGGCGCGGACGAGCGTGATGGCGTCGGCCTCGTCGCGCTCGAGAACTCCCTCGGCCTCGTCCGGCGTGAGGATGCGGTGGACGGCGAACACCGGCGTCCGGCGCATCGCCTTCTTCACGACATGCGCGGCATAGACGCCGAGCAGGTGCCGTGTGTAGAGCGGGCGGACCATCCCCATGCCCGAGGTGCCGATGCTGACGTTGACGAAGTCGACGAGGCCGGCGTCCTCGAGCCGCACCGCGATCTCCGCCGCGTCGTCCGGCGTGAGCCCGCGGCCGTCGCGCGCCTCTTCGTCGCCGACCAGTCGGATGCCGACCGCGACACGGTCACCGACAGCCGCGCGCACCGCCTCCAGCACCTCCACGCAGAACCGCATGCGGTTCGTGAGGCTGCCGCCGTACCCGTCGGTGCGGCGGTTGCTCTTGGGAGAGAGGAACTCGTGGATGAGGTAGCCGTGGGCACCGTGGACCTCGATGCCGTCGAACCCTCCCGCGGCGGCATGTCCGGCCGACCGCGCGAAGTGCTCGACGACCTCCCCGATCTCGTCCGGCTCGAGCGCGTGTGGCGGCTCGTTGTAGTTCGCGACGTGCGACGGCGCCCAGACCGGCAGCTTCGACCAGGTGCCGTCGTTGACCCCGCCGTTGTGGGCGAGCTGGAGGAAGGCGAGCGCGCCGTGCTCGTGGATCGGTGCCGTCACCCGCTCGAACTGCGGGACGGCCGCGGGATCCCACGCCAGCGCGTTGTTTCGCATCTGGTAGGCGGTGGTCGGGTGCACCTGCGCCTGCCCGGCGATGATCAGGCCGGCGCCGCCGCGCGCCCGCTCGGCCAGATAGCGGCCGTAGCGCTCGCCGTAGAAGCCCGGCTCGCCCGCGGTGCCGCTCGGCTCGACGAACTGCGTGAAGTGGGCGCCGAGCACGATCCGGTTGGCCGTGGTCACCGGCCCGATGGCGAGTGGGGAGAAGAGGAGGCGGCGGTGGGTGGTGGCCACGCCGTATCAGATCACGACTGTTCGTCCTGCGCCGATGGGGCGAGGCCCCGGCGCGAAGGGGCACCGCACGCAAAGCGGCACGCAGTCGACGGGCAACTAGGCGACACGCCCCGGGCCACCGTCCGGCGCGCCGAAGGGCAGGCCCGCCTCGTCCCACGCCTGCATCCCGCCCACCAGGTTCTCGGCGTCGTAGCCCCGCGAGCGCAGCGCGTCGACCACCCTCTTGCTGCGCGCTCCGCTCCGGCAGACGGCGACCACCGGCCGGCCCTTGTCGATCTCGTCGAGGCGCTCGCCGAGCTCGCCGAGCGGGATGTGGCGCGCGCCCTCGATGCGACCCGCCTCCCACTCGTCGGGCTCGCGAACGTCGATCAGCTGCACCTCGTCCAGTCGCTCGGCGACCTGTCTCGGGTCCACGTCGTCCCCCTACTCGTCGTCCGGAGCCCGCGCGAGTTTCGCGCGCGTGCGCCGTATCACCCTCCCGCCACACAGGGCCAGAAGCGAGCCGATCACGAAGATCTGACCGGCCGCGTTTCCCCGCGAGCCGATGCTCGCGGCACGCGCGGTGCGCCGCGGAGCGGTCGCGGTCCTCGGTGGGCTGACGGGTTCGGGGGCCGCGACGACGGGTTCCGGCGCGGTCGTCGCGGTCGGATTGGTCGCGAGCGCGAAGGCGTAAACGATGGCCTCGTCGACCCAGCGATCGAGGATCGGCTTCGGGTCGACCGCAGCGCCACCATGGGGGTGGACCTCGAAGTGGAGGTGGGCGGGGCCACCGCGCGCGTTGCCCGAGTCGCCGACGAAGCCCACGATCTGTCCCTGCGTGACGTGCGCGCCCGACGCCAGGCCCGGCGCGGTGCCTGCCATATGTGCGAGGTAGTAGTACGTGCCGTCGGCGACGGTGACGTAGGCGGCTAGCCCGCCGAGTCCCCCGTCCTCGTAGCGCAACCGCCCCGCGAACGGTGCCCGGATCGGCGTGCCCATCGCGGCCCAGACGTCGGTGCCCTGGTGCAGATGGATGGGGGGCCCGCGCCGGGGGAGCAGCCAGTCGTGCGTCCAGTGGGCCGGCCCCGCGACGGGGAAGTGGCCCAGCCCGAGCACCATGGCCTGCTCGAGCGGGATGTGGGCCGAGGTCGCGTAGGCCGTCACGACTTCGAGGAGCTTGGTGTCGTCGTTCGGACGGGTGCGGTGCACCGCGTTCATCTTCGCCTGGAGATCGGGAGGGAGCACGATCGGTCCGTCGACGGGCTCGTCGCCGCCCCCGGCCGCCCGCGGTGGCGCCGGCGGGGTGGACGACGGGGTGGGGGTGGTCGCCGGCACCGCGGTGGTCGTGATCGGCGCCGTCGTGCTCGTGGTCGACGTGGTCTCGGTCGTGACGGTGCTCGTGGTCGTGGTGGGCTCGGCAGTCGCCGTCGTGCCCGTGAGCAGGAGCGTCGATGCCACGAGCAGGGGCGCGACAAGAGAGAGGCGAAAGGAGCGCATGGGGTCACCGACGAGGGTATCGGCCCTGCGGAGCCGCTCGCGCCAAACGGCCATCGCGTCTCCCGACCGGCGTCAGCACCACCTCGGAGCGTGAGGATCCGCCGGGTCGCTCAAGGGGCGCGCTCCGACGCCCGACCAATAGGCATCGCACTCACCACAGGGCAGGGTCCCCCTCAGGAGCCCGGTGCCTCATCGCGGGACGGGTACGAGCGGCGTCGGCTGGGCCTGCGACACGTCGTCGCGTTGCTCGTCATGGCGCAGCTCGCCGACGTCGTCACGACCGTCCACGCGCTCGCCGCGGGCAACGCCGAGCAGAACCCTTTGAACCGATGGGTGCTGCGGTGGCACGGTGCCATGGGGCTCCTCGGCATGAAGGGGATCGCCGCGCTCGTGATCGTCGTGGCGCTGGCGCGCATACCCGCGGGTTGGGCGCGGGGAGCGGGTCTGCTCAGCGTGGCGGTCACGACCATGGCGGCGCTGTCCAACGCCCGCTTCGCCTGATCACGAGCCCCCACCCCGCTTCTTGTCGTACTCAACCACCGTCAGGGTGGTTGAGCGCGACAAGGAGGCTGTTGGTTGACTCAGCGGGACCGGCGCCAGTCGGTCACGTGGTCGGGAACGGCGGCGCCCGGCGCCAGCCGGGGGTCGTCGACCGGCACGCCCGGCACGGTGCGCAACGGCAGCTCGCCCGCCCAGACCGGCAGGGCGTAGTCGGCTTCGTCGTCGAGCGGAGGCCCGGTGCGGATCTTGGCGGACGCCTCGGCGAGCGCGAGCGCGAGCACGAGCGTGGAACGAATCTCCTTCTCGTTCGGCGCGCGCACCGTGTCCCAGCGTCGCGGCGCGATGTGATCGACGAGCGCGCGAAAGGCCGTCATCTTCTCGGCCGGGTCGGTGACCTCGCGTGCCGATCCGAACACGACGACCGAGCGGTAGTTCATCGAGTGGTGGAACGCCGAGCGTGCCAGCACCAGGCCGTCGACCAGCGTCACCGTGACGCACACGTCGACCGGCTGCTTGAGGGTGCGCAGCATCCGGTTGGCCGGCGAGCCGTGGAGGTACAAGCGGTCACCGCTGCGTGCGTGGATGGTGGGGATCACGACCGGCTGCCCATCGATCACGAAGCCCACGTGGCATACGAGCGCATCGTCGAGGATGCCGTGCACGATCTCGGTGTCGTAGCGCGCCCGCTCGGGCAGGCGCTTGACCTCGGTTCGGGAGCTGGGTGGGAGCGTCATCGGGAACCTCGGGTTCGCCCGGTCAGTGGCTGAGAATGTACGTCGACCGCCTGACCGGCGCGCGCCGAGACCTACGCGCGCGAGCCCGCGGCGTGACGCTCCCACGTCGCGTACATGCCCGCGTAGCGGCCGCCGGCAGCGACCAGGTCGTGGTGTGTGCCCAGCTCGACGATGCGACCGTCGTGGACGACGGCCAGTCGGTCGGCGCGCATCGCGGTGGCCAACCGATGGGCGATGATGATGGCCGTGCGCCCTTCGAGCAGCACGTCGAGCGCGTGCTCGATCTTCGCCTCGGAGAGGAGGTCGAGGTTCGAGGTGGCCTCGTCGAGCACGAGCACCCGCGGACGCGCCAGGAAGGCGCGCGCGAGGGCGAGAAGCTGTCGTTCGCCCGAAGAGAGCGCGACGCCGCGCTCGTGGCACGGCGTGTGCATGCCGTCGGGCAGGCGCTCGATCAGGTCGTCGATGCCGACCGCGACGCAGGCCTCCAGCACCTCTTGGTCGCTCGCGTCGGGGCGGGCGAAGGCGATGTTGTCTCGGATCGACCCTGCGAACAGGAAGGGCTCCTGAGGGACGACCCCGAGCTGTCGCCGCAGCGACTCGAGGGTGACGCCGCGGATGTCGGTCCCGTCGAGGAGCACGCGGCCGACGCCGGGATCGTAGAAGCGCGTGACGAGCTTGGCGAGGGTCGACTTGCCCGCACCCGTGGCGCCCACGAAGGCAAACGTCTCGCCCGCGCCGATGGTGAGGTCGATGTCGAACAGCACCGGGCGGTCGGGCTCGTAGCCGAACGTCACGTGCTCGAGCGTGATCTCACCCCGGAGTGGCGGCAGCTCCTCCGCGTCCACCCGCTCGCCCACGGTGGGCTCGGTGGCCAACAGCTCGCGCAGCTTGCGGAGGGCGGCCTGGCCCTGCTGGTAGGTGTTGTACAGCTGCACCATCTGCTGAATGGGCGCGAAGAATGCGTTGAGGTAGAGGACGAAGGCGGCGAGCTCGCCGATCGTCAGGCTGCCGCGGAGCACCATGTTGCCGCCGACCAGCAGGATGAGCGCCTGGCCTCCGACACCGATGACCTCGGTGCCGGGTCCGTAGAAGGCGCCGACGCGGGCCGTGTAGTTGTTCGCGGCGCGGTAGTCGCCGACGACGTTGCGGTGGTCGCCGATGTTGTGACGGGCCCGGTTGTACGCGGTGACGATGCGCACGCCCGACAGGCTCTCCTGCAGGTGGGCCAGCACCTCCGCGATGCGGTCGCGCACCTCGTCGAAGCCCCGGTCGGACGCTCGCCGGAACCAGAACGTGAGCACGGCCATGGCGGGCACGACCGCGAGCACCGTGACGGTGGCCAGCGCGACGTTCAGCGAGAACAGCACGATGGTGACGAAAACGATGGTGAGGGCCTGCACCACCATCTGCACCATGCCGTCCTGGAACAGCTGTGTCAGCGAGTCGACGTCGCTCGTCATGCGGGTCATCAAGCGGCCCGCCTTCTCTCGCGTGAAGAACTCGAGCGACAGCCGCTGGAGGTGGGAGAAGATGCGGACGCGGAGCGAGAAGAGCAGACGTTCGCCCACCCGCCCGGTCCACGCGGTGCGCGCGTACGACGCGACCCCGCCGACCAGCACCGACGCGAGGTAGAGGATGGCGACGGTCGCGAGAACTGCGGTGTCGCTCCGGCGGATTCCCTTGTCGATGCCGATCTGGGTGAGCAGCGGGCCCGCCTGCGTCGCGGCCGTCTCCAGCCCGACGAGCACGAACGCGGCGAGCATCGCGGCCCAGTAGGGCCCGATGAAGCGACGGAGCGTGAGCGGCCGTCGGTCGTAGTCGACCTGGCTGAACGTGACCCGCTCGACCGGGTGCTCGGGCTCACCCGCCAGCACCTTGTCGACGCGCGTCTGCAGCTCCGGGGGGATGCCCGCGAACGGGAGGCCCCCCTGCGGCCGGCCCGGAGGTCCCCCGGAGAAGCCGTGGCCGCCGGCGCCGGGGCCGGCCCCGCCCCACGCCATCAGACCGGTCCCCGCACGACGCCGCCGCCGGGCGCCGATGTCGACGCTCGCGCCGCGGCCGCCTCTTCCTCCTCGATGTGGGCCAGCACCTCGGCGTAGCGGGGCTCGGTGGCCATGAGTCCGGCGTGGGTGCCGTCCGCGACGATGTGGCCCCGTTCGAGCAGCACCACCCGCTCGGCCAGCCGGATGGTGGAGAGCCGGTGGGCGATGATCAGCGTGGTGCGACCATCCAAGAGGCCGCGGAGCGCGCCGTGGATCTCCTCTTCCACGTGCACGTCGACCGCGCTGGTTGCGTCGTCGAGGATGAGGACGCGGGGGTTGACGAGGAGGGTGCGGGCGATCGCGATGCGCTGGCGTTGCCCACCCGACAGCGTGTAGCCGCGTTCGCCGATCTGCGTGTCGTAGCCGTCGGGAAGCTCGTCGATGAACTCGACCGCGTTGGCGGTGCGTGCCGCGGCCACCACGTCGTCGAACGGCGCGTCGGGCCTTCCGTAGGCGATGTTGTCGCGCACGGACGCCGAGAAGAGGAACGGCTCGTCGAGCACCATGCTCACCTGACCGCGCACGCTGACGAGGGTGAGGTCGCGGACGTCGTGCCCGTCGATCTCGACGTGCCCACTGTCGACGTCGTAGAAGCGCGTCAGGAGCCGGGCCACCGTCGACTTGCCACGGCCCGTGCGTCCCACGAGGGCCACGGTCTCGCCCGCTTCGATATGCAGGTCGAAGTGGTCCAGCACGGGCGGCGCGCCTGCATAGCCGAACGTGACGTCGCGGTAGTCGACGCGTCCCTCCGGGCTCACGAGATCGATCGCGCCCGGGCGATCGAGGATCTCCGGAGGCGTGTCGAGGATCTCGTAGATGCGACCGGCCGAGGCGGCCGCGCGCTGGCCCATCATCATGAAGAACCCGAGCATGCGGAACGGGGCCTGCAACATCACCACATAGGCGCTGAACGCGACGATCGTGCCGATCGTGACGCGCCCGTCGATGGCGAGAACGCCACCGTAGAGCAGCACCGCCGCCATGCCGAGCCGAGGAAGACCCTCCATGATCGGGGCATAGCGGGCCCGGACGTCGATCTGTCGCACGGAGGCCCACTGCAACCGCCGTGCCGCCGCCGCGAGCACGCCGATCTGCGACTTCTCGGCCGCGAACGACTTCACCACCCGCACACCGGTGAGGTTCTCCTCGACGATCGTGGCGGTGTCGGCCGAGCGGGCCTGGATGAGCCACGAGATCGGGAACGTGAGATCGCGCATCCGCACCCCCACGATGTAGACGAAGGGCAGTGGCGCCAGCGCCACGAGCGCGAGGGGCACGTCGACCGACAACATGAGGCCGAAGGCGACGAAGAAGCTGACGATGTTGAGGACAAGGAGCGGCGCGAACGTCAGGAAGAGCTGCATGGACCGGATGTCGGAGTTGGCGCGGGAGATGAGCTGGCCGGACTGCACGCGATCGAAGAACGAGAACGACATACGCGTGAGGTGCTCGTACATCGCGACCCGCAGGTCGTACTCGACGTCGTACGCGACGCGGTACAGGTAGTAGCGATAGACGAAGGTGAGGAGGCCGCGTCCGGCCGCGAGCGCCAGCAGGATCCACACGTAGGGCATCAGCCCGCCCGATCGGTGCGCCAGGGTGGCGTCGATCGCGGCCATGGTGACCCGGGGAACCGCGACCTGGCCGAGCATCGCCGCGAACGCGCAGACCAGCGAGCCGATCACCGCGACCCGGCGCGCCGCGAACAACGGCAGGACGCGCCGGATCCACCCCCGCTTCGGATCGGGGTCGATGAGCGCCAGAGGGGGCCCGTGACGCGCGTCGACCGCCATCGGCTCCCACGGCCCGCTCAGCGCGATGAGGTCGCGCTCGACGGTCGAGGTCATCGCGGCCGGGGGGGCCGCGCCACGGTCAGGGCCTGCGACCACAGGCCCAGCCCGTCGATCGCACGCCGGCGCCGGGCCGGGGGCAGACGCTGGGCGAGGGTGGTGAGCTGCCGCTCGACGGCCCGGTCCGCGGCCGCCAACGCGTGCAGGCCCTTGCGGGTCACGACGTGGGCCACCCGGCGACGGTCGGCTGGATCGGTGCGCCGCTCGACGAGGCCCCGCGCCACCAGCCCGTCGGCGAGGGCGGTGAGGCTGGGCGGGCTCACGGCGAGCTGCCCCGCCAGCGCGGTGGCCGCCGACGAGCCCTCGGACAGGAAGGCCAGCAGGCGGTACTGGGGGAGCGACAGACCCTCGCCGGCCAGGGCCCGGTCGAGCGACTTGGCCAACCAGGCGACGGTGCGACCGGGCAGGAGGCCGACGCCTCCGGCCGCATCGGCCGTCGCGGGCGCCTCGTTTCTGGATGCGTGGTTGGAGGATGCTTCGACTCTCACACTATGAGTATGTCGAAGTAGTGGGCGTTGCGGTAGTTGTTCGACGCGCCAGGGCCGGGTGGGGCGGTCCGGACCCTACGATGCGGCCATGAGGTTCGGGATCTTCTACGAGCTCCAGCTGCCGCGTCCGTGGGACGACGGTGCCGAGCTGCGACTGGTGCAGGACGCGCTCGATCAGGTCGAGCTCGCGGATCGGCTCGGCATCGACTGCGTGTGGGAGGTCGAGCATCACTTCCTCGAGGAGTACTCCCATTCCAGCGCGCCCGAGGTGTTCCTCGCGGCGGCATCGCAGCGAACGCGCGACATCCGCCTCGGCCACGGCATCATCCAGACCGCGCCTCAGTACAACCACCCGGTGCGCACCGCCGAACGGCTCGCCATGCTCGACCTCGTGTCGGGTGGGCGCGTGGAGTTCGGGTCGGGTGAGTCGTCGTCGACGGCCGAGCTCGGTGGCTTCGGCATCGATCCCGCGCAGAAGCGCGATGCCTGGAGCGAGGGCCTCGAGGTCACCATCCGGTGCATGACCGAATCGCCGTTCACCGGTGTCGACGGCGCGTACGTGCAGGTGCCGCCGCGCAACGTCGTTCCAAAGCCCGTGCAGAAGCCCCACCCGCCCCTCTGGGTGGCGTGCTCTCGCCGCGAGACGATCCTGCTCGCGGCCCGGCACGGGATCGGCGCGCTCACGTTCGCGTTCATCGACCCCGAGGAAGCCATTCACTGGGTCGGCGACTACGAGCGCGCGCTCGCCGAGAGCTGCGTGCCGATCGGCCGCGCCGTCAACCCCCAAGTGGCGTGCGTCACCACGATGATGTGCCATCGCGACGAGCGCGAAGCGATCGCGCGTGGCCTCGAGGGCGGCAACTTCTTCGGCTACTCGCTCGCCCACTACTACGTGTTCGGCGACCATCGTCCCGGCCGCACCAACGTGTGGGAGGAGTTTCAGGCCAAACGGGCCGAGCGCGGCTACGACCCCGAGGTCGCGGTGGCGCTCCAACAGGAGACGCTGGGCGCCAAGGTCGCCGCGGGCGAGACCGAGGGGCTCCGCGGCGCGATCGGCACGCCCGCGCAGCTGCGCGAGTTCCTGCGCCGCTACGAAGAGGTCGGCGTCGACCAGATCATCTTCGTGCTGCAGGCGGGCCGGACGCGCCACGAGCACATCATGGAGTCGCTCGAGCTCTTCGGTTCCGAGGTGCTGCCGGAGTTCAAGGCGCGCGACGAGAAGCAGCACGCCGCGAAGGCGGCCCGGCTCGAGCCCGTGGTCGAGGCGGCAATGGCGCGCCGGGTCGAGCCCGACGTGGCGATGCCCGACGACTACGTGATGGAGGCGCTGCCGAAGCAGCTCATCAAGGCGGCCGGCGGCGACGAGCTGCTCGACAGCATCGCGGCGGGCACATCGGTGGGTGATCGCTCGCCCATCGAGGGGCTCGCGGCCCGCGAGGCGTAGAGGCGCGACGAGGCGGCGGTAGCGTTCCGTCGATGGGAACCCGGCACCGGCCGGGCAGCGACTCGCTCCCCAATGCGGCTATGGCCGGCGGTCCGGAACGGGCCGGCTCGACGGCCGGAGACGTCGTCGTGGCGCTGTGGCGGCTGGCTCGGCCTCCGATCTGGATGGTCTCCCTCGTGCCCCTGTGGGTCGGCCACCTCCTTGCCACGCGGACGATCTTTCCCGGCTTCGATCGTTGGACGCGCTTCTG
Organism: Actinomycetota bacterium; assembly: GCA_005888325.1. Lineage (NCBI taxonomy): Bacteria > Bacillati > Actinomycetota > Actinomycetota bacterium. The sequence goes on along the minus strand of VAWU01000024.1, from coordinate 64,207 downwards.
GGCGGACGCGTCTCAGTCCGGAGCCCGCTCCGCCCACTTCTGGGACACGTTCCGTCACACCCTGGGCGATGCCCGGCCGCTGCTCGTGGCGGCCCTCGTGCTGGGCCCCGTGGCGTGGACGGCCGCGCTGTCGATCAACGATGTCCACGACCTTGACGGGGATCGCAACAACCCTCGCAAGCAGAACAGCCCGCTCGTCGACGGTGCGCTCTCGCCCGCGTTCGTTCGACGGGCGGCGTACGGGTTCGGGGCGGTGGCGCTGACGGGGGCGGCCGCGGTGAGCGCCGGCTTCGTCCTGGTCACGGCCGCCTTCCTGGTCCTGGCCTGGGCGTACAGCGTGCCACCGGTCCGGCTCAAGTCCCGGGCGGGGGCCGACGTGCTCGTCAACGGCCTCGGCGTCGGCGCGCTTCCGTTGCTCGCGGGCTGGAGCGTCGCTCGTCCGCTCGCGTCCTTCCCCTGGGTGATGCTGGCCCAGGGGGTTGCCGTTGCGATCGCGCTCTACGTGCCGACCACCCTCGTTGATCACCAGGCCGACCTCGCCGCGGGATACGACACGCTCGCCACGCGGCTGGGTTATCACCGGGCATATCAGATCGGTCTCGTCGCCTGGACCGGCGCATGCGCAAACGCAGTCATGCTCTCCGCACTCGATGTTGTGATCTCCCGGCGGATGCTGCTCGTGCTGGCCGTGGCGGCGCCCGTTCTCGTCGTGGCCTACCACCTGCTCATCGGTCACGCACGCGGGCCCGCCCAACTCGTCCGAGGCATCGTTGTGATCAGCTGGATGTTCCTGGCACCGAACGTGATGTTCGCCCTGATCTACACCGGTCTGTGGGTTCCGGGTTCGGCGTGATCGTCGGCTCTGCTCTCGCGACCTTGTGAGTGCCGTCGGGGCGTCGCCGCCGCGCCGGGCTCGGGGTGCGGCGGCCTACGCCTGCGAGCAGGCGCGTATCGCGGCGTCGGCGGCGGTCTCGGTGGCGAGCCTGGCGCCCTTGGCCAGCCGGGCCATGCGGGGGATGCGTCCCGGGTGCTTCGCGAAGTAGCGCGCGACCGCTCGCGGGTTCGGTGTCCCGTCCTGGTTGCTGAGGTGGAAGACCTCCTCGTCGATGCTCCCGTCGGTCGCCCGATCGCTGATCACGCGGAACACCGACCACGGGATGCCACGCGTCTCGCAGAGCTCGGCGATCGCGGCGGTCTCCATGTCGAGCGAGACGACGCCCTGGGCCCGCAGCCCTGCGATGTGCTCGGCGTCGGTGAGGAGCACGTCGGTCGTCCACATCTTTCCGTGCGACTTGCCGTCGCCCAACGCAGCCGGGCGATGCTCCGTGCCCGTCGCGCTGTTGACGACGACCTCCGGGAGGATGAGCGTGCCGATCGGCGTCTCGTTCTCCACCGCGCCCGTGATGCCCACCACGACCACGCGGTCGACCGACAGCGCGTCGAGCATGCGCCGGGTTCCCTCCGCCGCCAGCTCGGTTCCCATGCCGGTCACGATGGCGACGACCTCGCGTCCCCCGAGCGTGCCCGGGTGGACGGTGACGCCGCCGATCTCCGTCTTGTGAAGGGAGAGCTTCTTCACCAGCGGCTTCAGCTCCATCGGCATGGCACAGATGAACGCGATGCGGCTCGGGCTCGTCGGAGTGTCCACCCGCCCAGCTTGCCGGGTCTTCCGGGTGGCGGCCAGGTTCGCGGGACCTCGGTGCGACGCGGACGGGCAGACTCTTCGCACGAGAGCTCGGGAGGAGCCGCGATGGAGGACAAGGCAATTCCGTACAAACGACCCGGCTGGTTCACCAAGCACGTCTTCAACCGGATCGTCGGCTGGCTCACGAGCGCCGGGCTCAGCGTGTGGGGCTCTCGGGTCCTGCGGGTTCGCGGCCGCCGGTCGGGCGAGTGGCGCGAGACGCCGGTGAACGTCTTGACCCGCGACGGGGAGCGCTACCTCGTCGCGCCGCGCGGCCACACGCAATGGGTGCGAAATCTCCGAATCTCGGGGGAGGGCGAGCTCCGGCTCGGAAGGAAGACAGAGCCGTTCCGAGCCACCGAGATCTCCGACGAGGACAAGCCCGAGCTGTTACGCGCCTACCTGAAGCGCTGGAAGGCCGAGGTGGGCGTGTTCTTCGGAGGTGTCGGCCCGGACTCGTCCGAGGAGGACCTGCGCCGCATCGCTCCCGATCACCCGGTCTTCCACATCGAAGCCGGACGACCCTGATCCGCTTCGCCGGCCGGCCGGCCGGCCGGTGCTCAACCGTCGAGCTTGGCCTTGGCGATGCAGATGGCGAGGTGGGCGTCCAGCACGACCTGCCGGGTGGCTTCCGCCACGCCGGTGTCGGCTTCCACCGCCGCCTTGGCGCTGTCGCCTGCCTGCTCGAGCTCGATCACCGCAGCCCGTTCGTCGTCGGCGCCCGCGGCCTTCTCGGCCTTGCCGGCGAACTCGTCGACCACCGCGACCAGCACCGGCGACGCCCCCGTATCGCCGTGCACGACGTCGCGGGCGTCGTCGATCTTGACCCGGGCCTGGCGCAACCGCTCCGCCATGGTCGTCATGGCCCCAGGCTAGGCGGTGGGCCGGAGCCGCCGGCGCCGAGATGGAGCCGGCACCAAAGGGTCCAGACCGGGTGCCTCGCAGCCGATGATCCGCTGCAGTGCTCTCATCCGTTCGAGATCGACACCGCGGCGTGCGGCAGGTGGCGGTGTTCTTCGCGCTCGGAGGGGTGTTCTCCTTCACCGCGAACCGGGTGCCGGGGACGCCCCATGCGGGCCTCGCCGCCGACCTCATCGCGCTCGCCGACGTGCTCGTGGCCGTGCTCGCGTGGGTCGCCCCGTGGGATCGCTGGCCGAAACGGGCCGGCCTGCTGCTGGTCGGGTCGGCGTTGGCCCTCATCGCCATGCCGACGTACCTCGGGATGGCCCCCAGCTACTCCTACAGCGCCTGCTTCGTTGTGGTCTTCGTCTGGGTGGGGATGACCCAGCCGCCACATACGTCGTTGTTCATGGCGCCGATCGCCATCGTCACATACCTCGCCCCGCTGCTGTTCGGGCCGGGCGATCATGCTGCCGCGCTTCCCTCGGCGACCGTGACCCTGCCCATCTGCGTCCTCGTCGCCGAGATCATCGCCCGCACAGTTGCCGAGCTCGACGCGGCGCACGCCGAGTCCGACCGCCAGGCCGTCCTGCTCGGCGCGCTCGCCCAGCGCGACGAGCTGACGGGTCTCGGGAACCGGCGTCATGCCACGGCGATCCTCTCGACGCTACAGCCGGGCGACGCCGTGTTGATGATCGACCTCGACCACTTCAAAGCCGTCAACGACAACAGCGGACATGCTGCCGGCGACGACGTGCTCCGCGAGCTCGGCGCCTACCTGCAAGGCGCGCTGCGCGACGCCGACCTCGTCGCCCGGTACGGCGGCGAGGAGTTCCTGGCGGTCTTCCGGGCTGTGGGCGAAGGCGCCGACGTCATCGCCGGTCGGTTGCTCCAGGGTTGGCGAGCGCGTCGACCCCGGACGACCTGGAGCGGCGGGCTCGCGACCCACGAGGAGGCGATCACGACGGCGGTGACCTTGACCCGTGCGGACTTGGCGCTCTACGAAGCGAAGCGCCGAGGACGAAACACCATCTGCAACTATCAGTCGCTGCACCAGCTCTACGACGTCGGGATCGCCATCTAGAGCACGCGGCGCGCCACCCGCGAGTACCTTCGGCTCAGACGACCAGCAAGGAGGGGAAGATGCGCGCCGCGATCTTCGTCGGGGAGGGCGAACCGCTGTCGATCGAGGAGGTGACTCCCCGGCCGCCCGGTCCGAAGGACGTGACCGTGGAGGTGCTGGCCAGCGGCGTCTGCCACTCCGACCTCTCGATCGTCAACGGGTACGTGCCCCTGCCCCCGCCGTCGATCCTCGGCCACGAGGGCGCCGGGGTGGTGCTCGAGGTCGGCGCGGAGGTCGGCCGGGTCCGCCCCGGCGACCGGATCGTCGCCTCCTTCGTCCCTGCCTGTGGCACGTGCTTCTACTGCCTCCACGACCGGGCCAACCTCTGCGAGCAGATGTGGTCGTTCTCGGCGGTACCCCGCGCCACCCGACCGGACGGCAGCGTCGTCACGGCCATGACCGGCCTGGGCACCTTCTCCGACGTGATGACGATCGACGAGCGGTCGGTCGTGAAGGTGGACACCGACCTCCCGGTCGAGCAGTTGGCTCTGATCGGCTGCGGCGTGACAACGGGTGTCGGAGCCGCGCTCAACACCGCCCGCGTCGAGCCCGGCTCGACGGTCGCGGTCGTGGGGTGTGGGGGTGTCGGCACCGCCGTCATCCAAGGCGCCCGCATCGCGGGCGCGGCCCGCATCATCGCCGTCGACCCGATCGAGCTGAAGCGCAAGACCGCCGAGCAGTTGGGCGCGACCGATCTCGTCGACCCCTCCCAGGGCGACCCGGTGGCCCAGGTCCAGGCGCTCACGAGCGGTCGGGGCGCGGACTATGCGTTCGAGGTGATCGGGTTGCCGGAGACGATCATCCAGGCGTTCTCGATGGCGCGCCCGGGCGGCACAGCGGTGATCGTGGGGATGCCGCGCATGGATGCCACGGTCACGTTTCCCGCATGGCAGCTCTTCGGCGGCGAGAAGCGCTTGTTGGGCTGCGTCTACGGTTCCGCCCAGGTGAAGCGCGACTTCCACCGCTTCATCGCGCTCGCCGAGACCGGCCGGCTCGACCTCGGTGCAATGGTGTCGCGTCGCATCTCGCTCGACGAGGTCAACGACGCATTCAAGGCCATGGAGGCCGGCGAGGTCATTCGCAGCGTCATCGTGTGAGGCCCGGTTGACCGGCGGCCGGCGCGGGCGGGGTCGGGCTCGGGTGGGCTGCTCGGGTTGGGCGTACCGAGACTGGCGCGGTCCGGTCTACCCGGCTGACCTGCCGCAGCGGCGCTGGCTCGAGCACTACGCCGAACTCTTCGACACGGTGGAGGTCAACAACACCTTCTACCGGTTGCCGCCGGCGACGACCGTCGAAAGATGGGCCGCGCAGGCGCCGCCCGGCTTTCTCTTCGCGCTGAAGCTGGGCGCGTTCGGCTCGCATCGCATGAAGCTCAAGGACGCGGCCTCTTGGCTTCCGAATCACCTCGATCGCGCGCAGCGGTTGGGCCCGGCTCTGGGCCCGACCCTCGTGCAGCTGCCGCCCCGCTGGCGTCGCGACCCCGAGCGCCTCGACGAGTTCCTCGCCGCCGCGCCGCGGACGATGCGGTGGGCGGTGGAGCTGCGCGAGGCGTCGTGGCTGCATGACTCCGTCTTCGATGTCCTGCGCAGGCACGGTGCCGCGCTCTGCGTGCACGATCTGCTGGCCCAGCACCCGTGGGAGCTCACCGCCGACTGGACCTACGTCCGCTTCCACGGGCCGCACGCGCTCGAGCGCAAGTACTGGGGCAGCTACGGCGGGCGCCGTCTCTGGCGGGTGGCCGACCGCCTGGGCACCTGGCTCGACGAGGGGTGCGATGTCCACGCGTACTTCAACAACGATCACGAGGGCTTTGCGGTGCAGGACGCCCGGTGGTTGGCGGAGCGGCTGCGCCGACCATGACGGCGGTGAGCCCGTAGCGTTCGCTCCAATCGGTGGGCGGCGCTCACTTCTCCCGTTCGAGAATGATGACCGGGATCGACCGCGTGGTCCGCTGCTCGTACTCCGCAAAGCCGGGGTATGCGGCCTTCTGCTTCGTCCAGATGCGCTCGCGCTCCTCGCCCTCCGCGACGCGAGCCACCACCGCGAACGTCTCCGAATCGACCTCCACGGTCGCTCGTGAGTTCGCCACCAGGTTGTGGTACCAGTCGGGATTGGACGGGGCGCCGCCCTTGGAGGCGAACACGGCGAAGCTGTCTCCGACCTTCTGGTACATCACCGGGTGCACACGGCTCGCACCCGATCTGGCGCCGACACTGTGGAGCAGCAGGAGCGGAGCCCCCGCGAACGGACCGCCGACCTTGCCGCGGTTGGCTCGGAACTCCTCGATGATCTTGTCGTTCCATCCGGCCATGCAGGTGGCAACGGCACGCCCGGCGGAAAAATGCCCACGTCGGCGCGGACCCGACATGCGGACAGCGCACGAGGGTCATGGTGAGATGGGGGCGGTGAGCGAGGGGCGACCCACGATCGAGGTGCTGTTCCGTGCCGAGTTCGCGCGCCTCACCCGCTCGCTCGCGGTCGCCGAGGGCGACGACGAGGCCGCCGGCGCCGTGCTGGAGGCGTTCGTCGAGGCCGGTCGCCGGTGGGCGAGGGTGGCGTCGCTGGACGACCCCGCCGGCTGGGTCCGGCGCGTCGCGATGAGCCGGCTGCAGAACGGCGGGCGCCATCGCCGGCGAAGGGCCGAGGGGCTCGCGGTGGTGCAACCGCGTGGGTTCGCCGAGTCGGGCGCGCCCGAACCCGACCTGCTCGGCGCGGTGCGGGCCCTGCCGGTTCAGCAGCGCCGTTGCGTCTGCCTCCACCACATCGGCGACTATCCGGTCGCGGAGGTGGCGAGCGCGCTCGGGATCGCGCCGAGCGCGGTCGAGACGCACCTGCACCACGGGCGCGCCGCCCTGCGCCGAGCGGTGCGATGGCCCGACGGTGGCGGGGACCCCGTCGACCGGCTGAACGGGNNCGCGTGGCTCGGTCGCGCACGCACGCGGCGCGTCGTTCGGAGCGGCGTGTCAGCGGCTGTCGTCGCCGCGTTGGTCGTTGCCGCCGCGGTCGTGAGCTGGAGGCACGCCGACCACCGCCAGAACGTGGCAGCAGGCCCGACGACAACTGCGATCCGTGGTCTGCTCAGCGCATCGACCGTCCGGGACGGCATCGAGCTGACCGTCACCCTGCCTGCCGGCCAGGTCGACGTCGGACAGCGGGTGAGGGCTGAGGTGGTGGTACGCAACGTCGGCGCGGTGCCCGTGCACTGGGTGCACGGTGGGTGTGCCGTACCCGCTTCCGCCGTGCTCACGACCGCCGGTGCACCGGTGGTCGATCGTCGCGCGCCGATGCAATGGGACGGCACGACACCACTGGCGGGCTGGCTTGGACCCCACAACGCGCTCGCGCCGAGCGCCCTCGTCGACCCGAAGGCCGCCGGTTCCCGTTTGCAATTGTGCACGTTGAACCTCGTCGTCGAGACGATCGCGCCCGGCGGCGAGACGCGGTGGTCCGGCACGACCGACGACCGCGTGCCCCCCGGACCGTTGGCGCCGCAGGAGCTGGCCGCGACCTTCGTCGGCTACAACCAACCCGCCGACTACCCGGGCATGCCTCGCCCGCCCGTCGAAGTGCGCGTCGCGGTGCCCGTGCGGGACGACCCGGCGCGCGCCTCGAGCGCGGACGCCGCCGGTGCCGCGTTCGCGGCCGATCACCGCCTGCAACCGTTCCTCGACCTCACCCGCCACGAGCTCGACGCCAATCCTGTCGCGGTGACGCAGACGTGGGCGACCGAGGTGTCGTGGTGGCAGCGCGCCTGGGAGCTGTGGGTCACGCCCTACTACAACAGCAACCGCGCGTTGCGCCTGCGCTACGATCCTCGTGTCGGTGCTGTCGTCGACGCCCGCCTCGTCTCGCCCTACCAGCCGCCCGGTGACGACCCCGACCACAAGAGCGCTCCCGGCCCGCCCGACACGTCCCTGCCGTAGCTGCCGAGACGACGGCCGGCCCCTCGATAACGTGAGGCCGTGACGAGCCCTGCCGGTGAGGCCAAGAGCCTCCCCCTGATCCTCGCCCGGGAGCTCGCGTCGAACCTGGCGACGCCGATGTTCCTGATCGATGCCGGGGGGACGCTCGTCTTCTTCAACGAGGCCGCCGAGCTCCTGATCGGGCGCACGTTCGCCGAGCTCGGCGAGATCCCGGCGCTCGAGTTCGGCGCGGTGCTCGAGCTGACCGAGCGGGACGGCTCTCCCGTGCGTCGGCGCGACACCGCCGCGGGGATCGCCTTCTTCCAACGGCGTCCCGCTCATCGCACGCTGATGGCGACCGGCTACGACGGTGTGCGGCGGCTCGTCGATACCACCGCGTACCCCTTGTTCGGTGCTGCCGACGAGATGCACGGTGTCGTCGCGGTGTTCTGGGAGCGCGCGCCGGAGGGCGGCGGTTGATGCGCGCTCGGGTGTGGGGTTGTCGAGGTTCCGTGGCGGCGCCGGGCGCGGACACGGTTCGGTACGGCGGCAACACCTCCTGCCTCGAGGTCCAGCTCGAGAGTGGGCACACGCTCGTCCTGGATGCCGGCACCGGCATGCGCGCGCTGGGCGTCGCGATGGAGGACGAGCATCCCAAGGAGCTGCACATCCTCCTGACGCACCTGCATCTCGATCATCTCCAGGGCCTGGGCTTCTTCCGCCCACTGTTCCGACCCGACCTCGACGTGCACGTCTGGGGCCCGGCGTCGCCGGTGCAGGGCCTCGAGGAACGCATCGCGATCTATCTCTCGCCGCCGCTGTTCCCCGTGCGGCTGGGCGACATCCCCGCCCGACTCACCTTTCACGACGCGCCCGAGGAGGCGGTGTCGATCGGCTCGGCCACCGTTCGCGCCGCCAAGGTGACGCATCAGGGCCCCACCGTCGGGTACCGGATCGAGGAAGGCGGGAGAGTGCTCGTCTACCTGCCCGATCACGAGCCGTCGTTGGGCGTGCATCTCCGCGATCAGCCGACGGCCTGGATGAGCGGGTACGACGTGGCGCGTGACGCCGACATCTTGTTCCATGACGCACAGTACGGCGACGACGAGTACCCGCACCACGTCGGGTGGGGTCACTCGTGCATCGAGCACGCCCTCGCATTCGCGCGCAAGGCCGACGTCGGAATGGTGGTGCTGTTCCACCACGATCCGTACCACAACGACGACGAGCTCGAGGTGCTCCTCGCCGAAGCCCGCCGGCAGTGGGACGGCACCGAGGAACGCGTATGCCTCGCCCACGAGGGGCTGAAGGTCGTGCTCGACGCAAGCGGTGTACGTCTGACCGCGTGAGTCAGCGTCCTCTTGCCGCGCCCCGCGGCCGACTGACAGGCTCGGCGCGTGGCTGATCCCTCCGACGCGTTGGTGTTCTTCGGTGCCTCCGGCGACCTCGCGTACAAGCAGATCTTCCCGGCCCTCTACGCGATGGCGAAGCACGGACGTCTCGGCGTGCCCGTGATCGGCGTCGCGTACTCACGATGGGACCTGGCCCGATTCCAGGCTCGGGCCCGTGAGAGCGTCGAGGCGCATGGCGGCATCGACGACCAGGCGGCGTTCGATCGACTGCTCGGGGCGCTTCGCTACATCGACGGCAGGTACGAGGACGCGGCGACGTTCGACGCCCTACGCGATGCGCTCGACGGTGCGAAGCGGCCGGCGCACTACCTCGCGATCCCCCCGAGCCTGTTCCCCGTCGTCGTCGAGGGACTGGGGAGGGCGGACTGCGCCAAGGACGCACGCGTCATCGTGGAGAAGCCCTTCGGCCGGGATCTGGCCTCTGCGCGCGCGCTGAACGAGGTGCTGCGATCGGTCTTCCCCGAGTCGTCGATCTTCAGGATCGACCATTTCCTCGGCAAGGAGGAGGTGCAGAACATCTTATACTTCCGCTTCGCGAACTCGTTTCTCGAGCCGATCTGGAACCGCAACTACGTGGCGAGCGTGCAGGTCACGATGGCGGAGGACTTCGGGGTTCGCGGCCGGGGGCGACTCTACGAGGAGGTCGGCGCGCTCCGCGATGTCGTGCAGAACCATCTGCTGCAGGTGATCGCGCTGCTCGCCATGGAGCCCCCGGTCGAGATGGGTGTTGAAGCACTGCGCGACGAGAAGGAGCGACTGTTTCGGGCGATGCGCCCGCTCGAGCCCGACGACGTCGTCCGCGGCCAGTTCGACGGCTACCGCAACGAGGATGGCGTGGCGACGGACTCCGACGTCGAGACGTTCGTCGCGCTGCGGATGTTCATCGACTCGTGGCGTTGGGGCGGCGTGCCGTTCTACGTGCGGGCCGGCAAGAACCTCGCGGTCACGTGCACCGAGGTGCGCGTCGAGCTGAAGGCACCGCCGCAGAAGGTGTTCGCCGACTCGGAGCCCGCGCCGGGTGCCACGAACTACGTGAGGTTCCGCTTGAACCCGGAGGTGGCGATCGCGTTCGGGGCCCGCGCCAAGTTGCCGGGGGAGGACTTCGTCGGCAAGCAGTTCGAGCTCTACCTGCACAACCAGTTCCCCGACGAGATGGCTCCCTACGAGCGTCTGCTCGGCGACGCGATGGCGGGCGAGAGCCTCTTGTTCGCTCGCGAGGACGGCGTCGAGGCCGCCTGGGCCGTCGTCGACTCGGTGCTCACGAACCACACGGGCGCGGTGGCCTACCCGATTCACTCGTGGGGCCCCAAGGAGGCGGATGCGCTGATCGCGAGCGCCGGCGGTTGGCACGACCCGGTGGTCGGGTGACGACTCGGGTAGCTGCGTGTCGATGCCATGATGGAGAGTCGCCACTGTCGAGTGGCCGGCGGTCGAGAGGTCGGTAGGTGACGGATCTGCAGCAGCGCGACGCACGGTCGGCGGTGTCGGTGCGGGGGCTCCAGAAGCGCTACGGAGAGCTCGTCGCGGTGCGCGGCGTCGACTTCGAGGTTGCGCCGGGGGAGACGTTCGGCTTCCTCGGGCCGAACGGCGCGGGCAAGTCGACGACGATCGGGATGTTGTGCACGCTCGTCGAGCCGACGGGCGGCACCGCGCTGGTGGCGGGCCACGACGTGGTGACCGAGCGGGGCGAGGTCCGGCGCAACATCGGATTGGTGTTCCAGGACACCACCCTCGACCTCTACCTGACGGCGGAGCAGAACCTCCGCTTCCACGCCGAGCTCTACGGCGTGCCCCGCGGTCTCATCGGCGATCGCATGCACCAGGTGCTCGACATGGTGGGGCTCTGGGAGCGGCGCGCCAGTCGAGTCAACACCTTCTCGGGTGGCATGAAGCGTCGCCTCGAGATCGCCCGCGGCCTCCTGCATTCGCCCCGCGTCCTGTTCCTCGACGAGCCGACGGTCGGGCTCGACCCTCAGACGAGAGCCTCGATCTGGGCGTACATCCACGAGCTCCGGCAACAGGAGGACATCACGATCTTCCTCACGACGCACTACATGGACGAAGCCGAGCACTGCGACCGGATCGCCATCATCGACGAAGGCGCCATCGTGGTCCTCGACTCACCCGAGGCCCTGAAGGCCAGCGTGGGAAAGGACCGCGTGCAGATCCGGACCGCAGACGACGCGCAAGCCATCGGCCAGTTGCGCGATTCCTTCGGCGTCGACGCCGCCGTCCATGAAGGCGCGGTGACGTTCGCGGTGACCGCGGGCGAACAGTTCGTCCCTCGTCTGTTCGCCGAGCTGAGCGTGCCCATCGAGTCGGTGCACGTGTCGCGCCCGTCGTTGGACGACGTCTTCCTCACCTACACGGGCCGTACCATTCGCGACGCCGAGATCTCGAGCTCGGATCGATTCCGTGCGAGCCCGTTCGCCGCCGCGGCCCGGAGGTGAGGTCATGACGACGCGCACCTCCGATTCGGTCGCCGCTCCCGCGCGTGCCGCGGTTGTGGAGATCCGTCTTCCCGAAGGAGGCGCGGCCCAGGACGTGCGGGCGGTCAAGGTCGTGTGGCAACGCGAGATGATCCGCTTCTCTCAGGACCGCATCCGGATCCTCACCGCGCTCGTCCAGCCGATCCTGTACGTGTTCGTGCTCGGCACCGGGCTGTCGTCGCTCACGAGAGGCTCGACCGGCGACGTCAGTCTCCGCACCTTCATCTTTCCCGGCGTTCTGGCGCTGTCGGTGCTGTTCACCGCGATGTTTTCCGCGGTGTCGATCGTGTGGGACCGCGAGTTCGGGTTCCTGCGCGAGATGCTCGTCGCGCCCGTGCCGCGTAGCGCCATCATCCTGGGCAAGTGCCTCGGCGGCGCCACGGTCGCGGCCATCCAGGGCCTGATCGTGCTCGCGCTCGCGGGATTGGTCGAGGTTCCGTACTCGCCCGTGATGCTCGCGACCCTCGCGGTGGAGATGTTGCTGCTCGGCTTCACCATCACCGCGTTCGGGCTCGTCGTCGCCGCCCGGATCAAGCAGATGCAGGCGATGATGGGCCTGATGCAGATGATCCTGATGCCGCTGATGTTCCTGTCCGGGATCCTGTATCCGCTCGTCGGCCTGCCTCGCTGGCTCAACATCCTCGTGCACCTCAACCCGATCACCTACGCGGTGCACCCGCTCCGCCAAGCGGTGTTCGAGCACGTCCACGCGAGCCCGCTCGCGCTGGCGCACCTCAACCCACCCCTCACCTGGTGGGGCTGGACCGTGCCGACGCTCGTCCAACTGGCCGTCGTGGCCGTCACCGGCATGATCTTCCTGTGGATTGCGGTGCTGGAATTCGACCGGGCCGACTAAGGATCGGAGCAGACACGCCATGAGCGACACGTCCATCGATCTCGAGCGCATCGAGGCGGAGCGCCGGCGCATCCGCGAGGCGTACCTGCGGCCGCCGGACGAGCGACCGGCGCCGTCGGCGGGCGGCGTCCACCACCTCGCGCTGCTGTCGTCTGACGTCGAGCGGACCGTTCGCTTCTATCAGGAGGTGCTCGGCTTCCCATTGACCGAGATCTTCGAGAACCGCGACTACCGCGGCTCGAGCCATTTCTTCTTCGACCTCGGCCACGGCAACCTGCTCGCGTTCTTCGACTTCCCGGGGCTCGACCTGGGCCCGTACGCCGAGGTGCTCGGCGGCCTGCACCACGTGGCGATCTCGATGACGCCCGAGCGGTGGCACGAGGCGAAGGCGCGCCTGGACGACGCGGCCGTCCCCTATCAAGAGGAGAGCGGGACCTCCATCTACTTCCGGGACCCGGACGGCGCCCGTCTCGAGCTCATCGCCGACCCCCTCGGCGAGATGTACGGAAGCCCCGTCCTGTAGGCCGTACCCGGTCGGCGACGTGGAGTCAGCCCACTACGACCTCGTCGTGCTCGGCGCCGGCCCCGCGGGTGAGAAGGCGGCCGCGCAGGCTGCGTACTGGGGAAGGCGCGTCGCGGTCGTCGATCGGCAGCGTCGGCCGGGCGGGACGATGGTCGGCGGTGCGGTATCGAGCAAGACCATGCGCGAGGCCGCCCTCTATCTCACGGGCTTCCGCCGGCGCGACGTCTATGACGTGGGTCTCGACCTCGCTCCCGAGGCTGCCGTCGAGAAGCTGCGCCATCGCACCGACGATGTCGTCCGGCTGATGACGGAGAGCGCCGCGGCCAATCTGCGTCGCCATGGCGTCGACATGATCTACGGGACTGCGACCCTCGATCGCGATCGGACCGTCGTGGTCCATGCCACCGCGGGCAGCGAGCCCCGGGTCGTCCGCGCCGACGTGATCATGATCACCA
>VAWU01000024.1:26080-50774 GCA_005888325.1 Actinomycetota bacterium | reverse complement strand
AGCCTCGTCGTGGTCGGTGGCGGCGCCGTCGGTTGCGAGTTCGCCTCCATCTTCACCGCCCTGGGGGCCGAGGTCGTCCTCGTCGACAGCGGCCCGCACCTGCTCCCGTTCATGGACAGGGAGATCTCCGACCTGCTCGCGACGACGTTCCGCAGGATGGGCATGCGGGTGCTGCAGGGGGCGGGTCGGGCGAGCGCGGCGCGCGTGAACGCGAAGCTCGAGGTCCGGTTGGCGGATGGCGAGATCCTCCGACCGGAGAAGGTGATCTTCGCCGCCGGGCGGGCGGGCAACACCGAAGGCCTCAGGCTCGAAGCGGCGGGTGTCGCGACCGACGAACGAGGGAGGATCGTCGTCGACGAGCACTTCCGCACGACCGCGGAAGGGATCTACGCAGCGGGCGACGTGATCGGGCCGCCGGCGCTCGGGTCGGTGTCCATGGATGGGCGTTCGACATTCCCTTCAAGCGGACGGTCGATGCGCTTCCGCCGTTCGGCGTCTACTCGATCCCCGAGGTGTCCATGGTCGGGCTGACGGAGGAGGAGGCGACGTCGAAGGGCATCGCGTACGGGGTGGGTCGAGCGCGGTTCGACCAGAACACACGCGCCGCGATCGCAGGTTCCACCGAGGGCATGGTGAAATTCGTCTTCGAACGCGACGACCTGAGACTGCTGGGCGTGCACATCGTCGGGGAGACGGCGACCGAGCTGATCCACCAGGGACAAACCGTCATTCACTTCGGCGGGAAGATCGACTACTTCATCCAGTCGACCTTCAACGTCCCGACCGTGAGCGAGGCGTACAAGTACGCGGCCTACGACGGCCTCCGCCAGGTCGGCAGATGAGACGGGCTCAGCGTTGAGCGTTGCGGACGTCCGCCAGCGACACCGCCCCACGCCGCAGTGCCTCGTTCGCCAGCTTCACTCGCCGCCGATCGCCCTCGTAGATCCCGAACTTGTCGTACAGATGGGCCAGGTGCTGTTTGACCGCGGCTTCGCTGACCGACAACGTCGTTGCGATCTCCCTGGTCGAAGCGGGCTCGGCGAAGACCTCGCCTTCGACGGCCGGCTGGAAGAGCGCCATGAGCACGTCGCGCTCGCGCGGCGTGAGGCTGGGGACGCGCTCGGGAATCTCGGTGACCAGAACCTCGCTGCTCGTCTCGGCCCGATAGACGAGGCGCGTGCCGCCCACCCGGATCTCGTCGCCCGGGCGCACGACCCGGTCGCGATCGACACGTTCACCGTTCAGGAAGGTGCCGTTTCGTGAGCTGAGGTCTCGGAGGCACCAGCCTCCCGAGAGCCGCTCGAGCACGGCGTGGAGGCGGGAGACCCTGCCGTCACTCACGAGCGCGATGTCGTTCGACGCGGACCGGCCGATGGTGATGCGACCGGCTTCGAGGGGCGCCAACTCGACTCCCGCGGGACGGTGCACCTCCAGGAAGGCGACCACGACAGGAGCGTAGCCCTCGCCGGGGTCGTGCTAGTCGGCGAACACGTCCCGGCTGTGCTGGATGAAGAAGGTGTGGTCGTGACCCTTGTTGGGATCATCGGCGTTGTACTTCGCGGTCGGCGAGCCATCGGGAAGCTGGTCCTCGGAGTAGATCGCTCCGACGGGACAGACGTCGGGCTGATAGCACGCCGTGCACGAGGTGCACTCGTCGAGGTTCACGTACAGCAGACTGTCGCCGAAGATCGCGATCGCATCCGCGTTCGGCGCGTGTGTCGTCTCGATGATCCCACTGCCCGCTTCGACTTCCGAGAACAGCACGTTCTTCTGCGGATCGAACTCGTAGATGCACTGGACAGGACAGACGTCCACGCAGGCACGATCCTTCACGTCGATGCAGGCTTCCGTGATGATTGCGAGGCTGGCCAACGTCAACTCCTCACGCTCAGGACGATGTGAACACCGGCCATGGACGGGGGCGGCAACTTCGAGTGCATCGTACGGGCGCCACCGTCCGCGCCGGGCCATTGGGCCCGCGCGCTCAATGTTCGGCGAGCACCCTAGGTTGGGCGCATGTTGCAGTCGGTTGGCTGGCGGTGGACGGTGCCGCTCGTCATGGCGGCCGCGTTGCCGCTCGGCTCGTGGGCCCGGAGCCTTCGCCCCGCGCCCGACGCCCCCACCGTTCCTGTCGCCACGCCCGCCCAGGTCGCGGCGCGGGCCGCAGCCACGCACCCGCAGCCCCGGTCGGGCTCCTTCGAGCTGTCGACCGGGCTCGGCCTCGGCGACCTCGGGACGTCCGGCGCGGCGGGAGGCGCCGGGCTCGTGGGCCTCAGCGCGGGAACCGTCGAGGCTCGAACGTGGTCCGACGGCGCGGGGCGCAGCCGGGTCGCCCAGATCCGGCCCCTGGAGGAGACCGACTGGATTCGCAACGGCTCGACGGTGTGGGTGTGGCACAGCCGCAGCACCACCGCTGTTCGGGTGAACGCCCCCGCCGCGCTCGATCTCCCCGTGCAAGGAATTCTCACCGCGGTCGCGGGGACCAGCACGCCCGTGCCCACCCCCGAGGAGTTGGCGGCCAGACTGCTCGGGTTGCGCGACCGTGCGACCGAGCTCTCCCTCGGGACACCGCGTCGGATCGCAGGTCGACCCGCTTACGACCTCGTGCTCAGACCTCGGTCAGCGGGCTCGCTCGTCGCCCGCATCGAGGTCGTGGTCGACGCGGCCACGGGGTTGCCCCTTGAGGTCTCGGTACAGCCGCACCTCGGTGGGCCGGTGATCCGCGACCGCTACCGCTCGATCTCGTTCGCCCGACCGGGAGCGGCCAACTTCAGCTTCCGGCCACCCGCCGGCGCGGACGTCACCGAGGCCGCCAGCATCAACACCGCCTCCGCCGACCGGCGTCTGCGGGATCCACGAGAGGGCCGTGGACGAGGTCGGCGGTACTTCGGTGGTCCGCCGCCGCCGCCGTCGATCGCGTTGGGCGGCACGGGCTGGGACGAGGTGGTGGTGGCGCGCGGGATCGAGGAGTGGCGCTTCCGCGACGTCCTGCGGGTCGGCACGCCGGTGTCGGGTTCGTTCGGCCGCGGCCTGCTGCTACGCACTCGTGCGCTCAGCCTCATCGCGCTCGACGACGGCCGCGTGGTGGTGGGAGCCGTCACGCCGCGCCGGCTGGAAGCGGCCATCGCGGAGACGGCGAGTTGACCGACGACCTGGCTGTCGAGACCGCGGGCCTGACGAAGCGCTTCGGTGACACCGACGTGGTGGATCACCTCGACCTGGCCGTGCCGGTGGGCAGTGTCTTCGGGTTCCTCGGACCCAACGGTTCCGGCAAGACGACGACGATCCGCATGCTGCTCGGTCTGATCCGGCCGTCCGCCGGATCGCTGCGCCTGCTCGGACGCCCGATGCCCGCGGCGGCGAGCGACGTGCTGCCCGACGTGGGCGCGCTCGTCGAGGGACCGGCGTTCTACCCGTGGCTCACCGGGCGGGAGAACCTCCACCGGCTGGATGCGGCGGGGCCCGACGGCTGGCGCGCGTCGCGATCGTCCCGTGCCGACGTCGCCCTCGCGCGCGTCGGCCTCACCGCGGCCGCGGACAAGCGCTACCGCGCGTATTCGCTCGGCATGACGCAACGGCTCGGGCTCGCCGCCACGCTGTTGCGTCCGCGTCGACTTCTCCTGCTCGACGAGCCGACGAACGGCATGGACCCGCAGGGAACCCGCGAGATCCGCCACTTCATCCGCGAGCTGGCCGAGGAGGGCACGACCGTCTTCTTGTCGAGCCACCTGCTGGGCGAGGTGGAGCAGGTGTGCACGCACGTCGGCATCGTCTCCCTCGGTCGGCTCGTGGCGCAGGGCCCGCTCGACGAGCTACGCGCCGACGGCGATGCGACGCTGCGCGTGGAGACAGACGACGCCGAGGTCGCCGCCGCGGTCCTCATCCGGATGGGCCTGAACGCGGTGACCCTCGCCGGTGCGGTGGTGTCGGCCGCACTGGACGGGCACCGACCGGAGCACTGCTGCCGGGAGCTGGTCAACGCGGGCGTGGGTGTTCGCAGCCTCACGACCGACCGCCCGAGCCTCGAAGACGCCTACGTCGCCCTCACCGGAGAAGGCTTCGATGTTGCGGGCTGAGGTCTCGCTGCTCTTTCGACGCCTGCGGATCAAGGTCCTCCTCGGCGTGCTCGTGCTCGTCCCGGTGATCGTGGCCGGCGCGGTTCGACTCTCCGGCAGCGGCCCGAACCCGGGGGAGGGCCCGCAGTTCCTCGATCAGGTGACGCACAACGGCGTCTTCGCCGCGCTGGTGGGCCTGACCATCACGCTCCCCATCTTCCTTCCGCTTGCCGTCGCTGTCGTGGCCGGCGACACGATCGCGGGCGAGGCGAACCTCGGGACCCTGCGTTACCTGCTCGCGCGGCCGTGCGGACGGACCCGGCTGCTCGTCGTCAAGGGCATCACCGTGCTCCTGTTCTGCGTGGTGGCCTCCCTCACGGTGGCGATCGCGGGCTTGGCCGCGGGCGCCGTCCTGTTCCCCATCGGATCGCTGACGACGCTCTCGGGCACCACGCTCTCTCTGGTCGACGGCACACTGCGTATCCTCGCCGCCGCCGTCTTGGTGGGCGGGTCGCTGTTCGGGCTCGCCGCGGTCGGGATGTTCGTGTCCACCCTCACCGACGCGCCGGTGGGCGCGATGGCGGCAACCGCAGGAGTTGCCGTGCTGTGTGGCGTGCTCGACGCCATCCCGCAATTGCATGCGTTGCACCCGTGGCTGCTCACGCACTGGTGGCTGTCGTTCGGCGACCTCCTCCGCTCACCCGTCGCCTGGACGAACATCCTGAGGAACGTCGGGCTCCAAGCGCTCTACGCCGTGATCTTCGCGACGGCCGCCTGGGCGAGGTTCTCCGACAAGGACATCCTCGCGTAGGCCGCGCTCAGCCCCGCGCGCAGGACGCGCCGAGGCGGCGGCTGGAGCTCGACCAGGCGGGCTCGGTGGTGCGCGGCCAGTAGTCGCCGGTGTGAAGGTCCTGGTCGTAGGGCACCGGCGGTTCCTCTCCGGCCGCGATCGCGGATACCGCCGCCAGCAGTCGGTCGATGTCGGCATCTGTCGTTGAGAGGCCCGCGCTGGCGCGCACCGCGCCGGGAACCTGACGGCGGTCACCCCGAAGCACCGCCTCCCGGTAGTCGGCGACCTCGGCGGCGTCGAGGTCGAGCAATCGAAGCAGGTACGGGTGGGCGCAGAAGCAGCCGTGGCGGACGCCGATGGCGTGCTCGGCGCTCAGCCTTGCGGCCACCAGCGCATGAGGAACGCCGTCCACATCGAAGGCCGTGACGGGAAGCGTCTCCGCGTCGGGCGCGCCGAGGATGCGCACACCTTCGATGCCGGTGAGACCGTCCCGGAGGCGTCGAGCCATGGCGCGGTCGTGGGCGATGACCGCGTCCCAGCCCATCCTCGAGAGCTCGTCGATGGCAGCGCGGAGCGCGACCGCGCCGAGGACGTTGGGCGAGCCCGCCTCCTCGCGCTCGGGCGGGTCGGTCCACACGACGGAGTCGAGGTCGACGAGGTCGACCGCGCCCCCGCCGGCGAGGAACGGGTCACCGGTCGCGAACGCGTCGCGGGGGCCGACGAGCACGCCGGCGCCGAAGGGGGCGTACATCTTGTGACCGCTCCAGGCGAGGAAATCGGCGTCGGTGGGAAGCGGTCGGTGGGGCGCGAGCTGCGCGGCATCGATCAGCACCGGCACGCCGCGGTCGTGGGAGGCGGCGATGATCTCGTCGATCGGTGGGAGCCAGCCGGTGACGTTCGACGCGCCGGTGAGGGTGAGCAGCCGGGGGAGCGGGCCGTCGTCGAGGGCCGTGGTGACATCGTCGACGTCGAAGGTGCCGGCCGGCCCGCACTCGACGTAGCGCCGGCGGGCGACGCGTGCCCACGGCAGGAGGTTGGCATGGTGCTCGACGACCGTCGTCACCACGACGTCGTCACGTTCGAGGCGGAGCCGGTAGGCAAGGTGATTGATGCCTTCGGTGGTGTTGCGACAGATGATGGCCACATCGTCTCGCGCCGCGCGTCCGGCGAAGTCCAGTGCGGCGGCGCGCGCTTCTTCGTATTCGGCGGTTGCCAGCTGCGACTTCCACCCCGCCCCGCGGTGGACGCTCGAGTAGCTGGGCAGGAAGTCGCTCACGCGCTCGGCCACGACCGTCATCGCGCCGGTCGACGCGGCGGCGTCGAGCGAGACGTAGGGCCGTTCCTGCCCGTCGATGCACGGCACCGGCAGATCGTCGCCGACGAGTCGCACGCCGAGGAACGCTCAGGCCGGCTCGGCGTGGGCAGCCGGTCGCAACCCGGGGCTCCCGAACTCGTCCTCGGCCGCGGACTGGGACGCGTCCGAACCGCTGAGCCCACCGGACGCGGCCAAGCGGTGGGCGATCGAGCGACCGAGTCCCGGTGCCAAGAGGATGCTCAGGTGACCGTGATCCTTGACGAGGACGTTGGTCGCGTCGAGCGCAGGATGCCGGAGCATGGCCGAGCTGGCCGGCTGCACGAGCGCATCCAGGTTCGAGTAGTACGCCATCCACTGCACCGGGCTCGGTCGTGCGGTTTCCTCGAGTGCCTGGATCACCCAGGAGCCCGGTCGCAGTTGACGGAGAACCGAGCTCCGGCCGAGCCCTGCCGCGAGCGTTCCTTCGTGGGGCGAGGCGAGGGTGATGGCCGTGTCGACACAGGCCTCGCCCCCCAAGAGCTGGACGTAGTACCGGATGAGGATGCCGCCCAAGCTGTGGCCCACGAGGTGGACGCGTCTGGCGCCGGTGACTTCCCGAATGGCGTCGATCCTCCGCGACAGCTCCCACGCGAGGCCGGGGAGGTCGCCGGCCAGGGGGTTGTAGTTCAAGGAGTAGACGTGCTCGAACCCCCCGCGCCGCAGGTGGCGGGCAAGGAAGGTCCAACCGCTGCGGTTGTGGCCGTACCCGTGCACGAGGAGGACGGGGGCGGCATCGGGTTCGAGGGCGGAGAACGGGGTCGGCGACGCACCGGACGGACTCTCCGGGGTGGTGCCGCCGATACCGAAGGGGTAGCAGACGAGGCACACCCCCGTGACCAGCAACTCGCGCAGCCAACCCACGTAACTCCCTGGCCGCATGAGCGCTCGGGTGACGATGTCAGGCAGTTGCAACTTGTCCGCCCTCTCTCTGCTCGAAGACACCTGACGCCGGGCGGCGTCCCTTCTGTGACGGTGCGCCAGCGACGTTAGGAATCGGTGCCTGTGTGGAGCCAGAGGCATAAGGCTGTGAATTCGCCGGGTTGTCCACAGCCCTGGCCGGAAGATCCGGCACCTCGGAATAGTTCGACGACGATCGAACGTTGAACCCGTTCAATGAGTCCTGAACAAGCCCGAGACTACGAACGACGTTGGTGGACGCTGGGGGTGCTGTGCCTCAGCCTGGTGATGGTCGTCGTTGCCAACGCCTCCCTCAACGTCGCGCTTCCCACCCTGGTGAAGGACCTACACGCCAGCGCGAGCGCGCTCCAGTGGATCGTCGACGCCTACAGCTTGGTGTTCGCCGGGCTACTCCTCACCGCGGGCGCGCTCGGCGACCGCTACGGCCGCCGGCTCGCGCTCAACGGTGGCCTGCTGATCTTCGGCGCGGCGTCAGGGCTGGCGGCCTTCGCGGGCTCGTCCGGCCAGCTGATCGCCGCTCGCGCCGCGATGGGAATCGGCGCTGCGCTCGTCATGCCGGCCACGCTGTCAGTGCTGGCTCACGTCTTCCCGCCCGAGGAGCGCAAGCGGGCGGTCGCGATCTGGGCCGGCTTCGCGGGCGTGGGTGCGGCGCTGGGAGGCGTGATCAGCGGTTGGCTGCTGCAGCATTTCTGGTGGGGGTCGATCTTCCTCACCAACGTCTTTGTCGTCGCGATTGCGTTGGTGGCCGGCGCGATCCTCATCCCGCCGGCGCGCGACGATCGCGAGCCGTCGCTCGACCCGGTCGGCGCGCTGCTGTCGATCGCCGGTCTCGGCGCGCTGATCTACGCCATCATCGAGGCGCCGACGCACGGCTGGCTCTCGATCGACACCGTGGGCGCGTTCTGGATCGCAATGCTCATCCTCGTCGCGTTCGCGCGTTGGGAGCTGCGTACACCCGAGCCGATGCTCGACCTCCGCTTCTTCCGCAACCCGCAGTTCGCCGCGGCTACGTCCACCATCACGCTGATCTTCTTCGTGATGTTCGGGATGATCTTCATCCTCACGCAGTACCTGCAGTCGGTGCTCGGCTACAGCCCCCTCGAGGCCGGCGTGCGGATGCTGCCGTGGGCCGTCGTCTACATGATCTCGGCGCCGCGGTCGGCGCGCCTCGTCGAACGGTTCGGCCAGCGCCTCGTCGTGTCGTCGGGGTTGACAGTCGTCGCCATGGGACTCGGTTTGCTCGCACTCAGCGGCATCCACGCCAACTACCCGCTGCTCGCGCTGTCACTGGTCGTCACCGCCGCCGGTATGGGCATGGTCACGGCGCCGTCGACCGGTGCGATCATCGCCTCGCTGCCGTTGAACAAGGCCGGCGTGGGCTCGGCCGTGAACGACACCACCCGCGAGCTCGGCGGGGCCCTGGGCGTGGCCGTCATCGGCAGTGTGCTGGCGTCGATCTACCGCAGCGACGTCGCCCGGCACATCACCTCGCTGCCACCCTCGGCTCGGGCCGCGAGGTCGTCGCTCGGCGCCGCGCTTCAGACGGCGGCGACGCTTCCCGGTCGCGACGGCCCGGCGCTGGCGCACGCCGCCCGGCAGGCCTATGTGCACGCGTTCGACATCACGATGCTGGTCGCCGTCGGCGTCGCCCTGCTGGCCTCGGCGTTGGTGTCCTGGGTGCTCCGGCCGCCGTCGACCGTCGCGGTCGAGGAACCGATCGCGTTCGAGGCGGCGTAAATGGAACGCGGCACCGCGATGGACGTCCGCCTTCCGGCCCGTGACGAGCTAAGGCTGGCGGACGTCCTGCACGCGCTGTCCGACCCGGTCCGCCTGCAGATCGTGGAGGTGCTCGATCGGGCCGACGGGCCGATGGCGTGCGGCGACTTCCCAGTGCGGGTGAGCAAGTCGACGGCCAGCCATCATTTCAAGGTGTTGCGCGAGGCAGGGGTGCTCCAGTGCCGCGACGAGGGGACGCGCCGGTACCACACCGTCCGGCGCAACGACCTCGACGCGCGCTTTCCCGGGCTGCTCGACGCGGTGCTGCGGGTCGCGGCAGCCGCCTCACGGAACGACGAACGTGACGGCCATCAGCGAGGACCCTTGCCCCAGTCGTAACCTGTCGTCGAACGTGCAGCGAGAGGAGCAAGGCGATGGACTACCCGCTGACATACTCCGTCGACTATCCAATCCGTTCGCTCAACCGACTGACGACGTTCTTCCGCTTTTTCGTGGCCATCCCCATATTGATCGTGCTGGGAAGCGTCTCGGGCGGGACGTGGCTGTCGAGCACGGGCTCGAACGGGAGCGTGGTCATCACCGCCGCCGGGGGCCTGCTCTTCTTCGGCCCGCTGGTCATGATCCTGTTTCGCCGCAAATACCCGCGGTGGTGGTTCGACTGGAACCGCGAGCTCCTTCGTTTCACGAACCGTGTCGCGGCCTACCTGGCCCTCATGGACGACCGCTACCCCTCCACCGACGAGGAGCAAGCGGTGCACCTCGACATCGACTACCCCGACGCACAGGCGTCCTTGAACCGCTGGTTGCCGTTGGTGAAGTGGCTGCTCGCGATTCCCCACTTCATCGTGCTGGTCTTCCTCGATGTTGCCGGGGTGGTAGTCGTGGTGGTCGCCTGGTTCGCCATCCTGTTCACCGGGCGGTACCCGCGTGGTCTCTTCGACTTCGTGCAAGGGGTCATCCGCTGGCACAACCGCGTCGTGGCGTACGCCCTGATCCTGGCCACCGACGTGTACCCGCCGTTTCAGCTCCGCCCATGAAGACGGTTGCGGCCGCGGCGTCGCCGCCGGAGCCTTACGGACCCCTCCCGTCCACGCAGGGCAGGCAGTCGCCGTAGACGTGCTTCTCGCACACGTGGCACCGGTGGTACATCGTCGTCGCGCAGGACTCGCACCCCGGACAGCGCTCGGGCACCTCGGCCGCCCACTCCGTCTGCTCTTCGCCGTGGCAGCGAAAGCGTCCGCCCGAGGTCAGCGGCGGTGGACCGATCGGAGCGATCTCGGGCGGCGATGGCGCCGTGCGCCACGCGTGCTCCTCCACCCGCCACGAGGGGATGGCGTTGGACACCGCCGCACCCTACCCACCACCCTGCCGCCCCTCAACCGGTCAACCGAGGAGGAACTAGGCGATCCGCTCCTCGTTTGCCCCGAGCACGCACACGACGGGCGGATCGAGGTCCAAGGTCTCGACCCGCGTGTCTGAGAAACCCGCCTCCTCGAGCAGAGCCTTGATCTCGCCCGCGGCGCGGTCGGAGGTCTCGCGGGTTGCGCCCGGGCAGCGTGGCTGGGACGCAATGGCGATCTGACCATCCGGACGAAGCAGCCCACGCAGCTCCTTCAGCCGCTCCCATGGCTCCGGCCAGAACCCGACCGAGTTCACGGCGAGGACCTTGTCGAGCGGTTCGGCGAATGCAGGCAGGTCGTCTACCGAGCCGAGCCGGAGATCGACGAGTCCCGCGCGCACGGCGGCGCGGTTCCGCTTCGTCGCCTGTCGGATCAGGACGTCGGAGTGGTCGATTCCGTACACCGCGCCGTGGTGGGCGAGCCGGGCGAGCTCGTCGATGGCGACGCCGGGACCGAAGCCAACCTCGAGCACACGGTCGGCGGCCTGCACGTCTAGCAGGGAGACCGCCCAGAGGTTGCGCCTGCGGTTGGATGAACGGTGTGCCATCACGCCGCCGACGACACGACCGGGCAGGCCGCGGGGGTGGCCGAACTGGCGCACGAGGCCCCGGAGCACTCGTTGCTGAAGCGTCGCGCGTCGTCTCGGGGCCTGCAGGCTAGGGACCGGTGTCGACGTCATGAGAAGCAGTGAACAAGCTCAAGTACGCTTGAAGTCAAGATGCCCGACGACCTCCTGACGATCGGGGACCTGGCCCGCCGCACCCGGATGGCCACATCGGCGCTGCGCTACTACGAAGAGCTGGGACTGCTGCCCCGGCCCACGAGGGTGTCGGGCCAGCGGCGCTATCCGCCCTCGGCCGTCGAGCTGGTCGGCGTGATCCTGCTCCTTCGCGACGTTGGCTTCGCGCTGGGTGAGATGAAGACGCTGTTGGCCTCGCGGTCCCGGTCACCCGAGGCCTGGCGAGCCCTCGTCCGGCGAAAGGTCGCCGACCTGGACGACCAGATCGCGAAGGCTGGCGTCGCCCGGATCGCGCTCGAGCACGCGCTCCGATGCCCGCGAGAGGACCTCCTCGAGTGCCCGAACTTCTGGGACGTCGTTGCCGCGCGTCTGGCCGGCACGCCGCTCGAGGAGGTCCACGCGCCCCCGGCCGCTCGGTGATGGCATGCTCCACTTGTGATGACGGCCGGGAGACGTTTGCCATGACCCGTTACGTCGATTCGACCGACCAGCTCGTCACCGAGATCGTCGTGCGGGACATACGAGGTTCGGTGGACTTCTACCGGCGTCTCGGGTTCGAGCTCCTGCGCGACGGAGGTGACTTCGTGGAGCTGACGTGGGAGGACCACCGTCTCTTCCTCGCGCAGCCATCCGCGTTCCGCGGTGCAGAGCACGTGGCGTTGCCCGTTCCTTCCACGTTCCCTTCGGCCAATGTCCGGGTGATGGTCCCCGACGTGGACAGGTATTGGGACCTTTCCCACGAGATCGGAGCAGAAGTCGCGGTGCCCATCGGGGACCGCTACTACGGCCTGCGCGATTTCACGATCCGCGACCCCGACGGTTTCGGTATCCGGTTCGCCAGCCTCCTTGACGAGCACGGAGACGCCTGACGTTGAGTGACGGGCGACACGATGTCGTCATCATCGGCGCGGGTACCGCGGGCACGAGTTGCGCGCTCGAATGCTTCGACATCCAACTCGACACGGTGGTCTTCGAGACGGACGAACGCCCAGGGGGCCAACTGGGCGAGATCGATCACTCCGTCCGCAACGTCGCCACCGGATCGTTCCGCAACGGCTCAGCCCTTCGCGACTCCTTGGAGGAGTCAGCGGCGATCCTGGGCGATCGCCTCCACCTGTCACATCCCGTGACGCGCGCTGACCTCGGAGAGCGATGGATCGAAGTCGATGGGGCGCGCATCCGAGGACGGACGTTGGTGCTCGCGACCGGCACGCGCGCGCAACAGCTCCCCGCGGCGGAGGACGGCGCCTTCGGGGGTGACGTGACGTATCACCTCGAGGCGCGGCCCGCTCGATTCGTCGGGCGTGACGTCGTCGTGATCGGCGGCGGCGACAGCGCCACCCTCGACGCCCTCGAGCTCGCGCGAGAGGGATCGAGGGTGAGCCTCGTCCATCGCTCGGAAGCGCTCACGGCGCGCCACGACATCGTCGAGCAGGTTCGCCACGAGCCGCGCATCGAGGACCTTCCCGGATGGCAGCTGGACGCTCTGGACGGGGGTGACCGACTCGAGGCAGTGACGATCGTGCGGCCGGCCGACGGGCAGAGGCGGCGGTTGGGAGCTGGAGGACTCGTCGTGAAGATCGCACGCGTACCTCGTACGGATCTGTTTCGAGACCAGGTCGGGCTGGACCGAGCGGGTGCAATCGTCGTCGATGGAGAGATGCGAACGTCGCGCGACGGCGTGTTTGCTGCGGGCGACGTCGTTGCGGGTTCGTACGCCCGGGTTGCGTCTGCATTGGGTCAAGGCGCGGTCGCGGCGCGATCGGTGCTCCGATACGTGCAGGGCCGGATGTGATGGTTGCGCCGACGAACCTGCCCTCCATCAGCGCCGTCATCGCGGAGTTCAGGCGAGCGCACCGCGAGCCCGCACGCGCGTCCAGCGGGGTGCTCGGATTGCTGCTCGCGCTCCACCACAACAACGTCGTGCAGTGGACCCGCGAAGACGCCGCACGCCGCGACGACGCGGATGACCGCGCCGTGGCGACCGCCAAGCGAGACATCGACGCGCTCAACGCCAAGCGACACGAGCTCGTCGAGGCCATCGACGCAATGCTGGCGAGCAGCCTCGATCAGAACCCTGCGGCACCACCGGTGACCGAGAGCCCCGCGATGGTGTTCGACCGCTTGTCGGTGCTCGTGATCCGTCGGTGTTTCACCGAAGAGGCTGCGAGCTCGCAACGAGCCGATCGCGACCTCTACCCGGCGCGCTTGCCGCGTTTGGACCGGCAACTCTCGCTGCTGCAAGCGGGATTGGAGGCGCTCTTCGACGATGTGCGAAGCGGCCGCAAGCGGTTCTTGCCGTATCAGAGCCTCAAGCTGTACGGCTCGGACGCGACCCGTCACAGGCGCGACTCGTCATGAGCTCCCGCCACGCGAGACCACAGCGGACCGGATCGCGTGCAGCCGGTAGCCGCCGCGGTTGAAGCCGTAGAGGATCCGGTCGCCCGCGGCTGCGGCGTGCGCGATGCCGAGCGAATCATCCGCGATCGGAGCGCTCGTGCTGAGCGGGGCGCCGTCGCGAGTGTCGAACGTGTACAACTCGCCCCGCCGCCCGATACCGCACAGCCGTCCCGGGACGAGGGCGAGCGGGACGCCGCCGGTGCCCCAGGCCAGCTCTTCCGAGAAGCGACCGCTCACACGTACCCGCCCGTCGATGGGGTCGAGCGCGACGAAGCCGCCACCGCGCAGCGCTTCCCAGTCGTAGTCGTCGATCGCGTTCGCCACGCGGTCGGTGCCGGCCGCCCACACGAGCGCGCCGTCCCAGAGGACGATCCTCGGCTCGAAGTCGACGTCGACGGTCCACCGCGCGGGACCCAGGCCCTCGGTCGTCGCCGGGGCCAGGCTCACCTGACCTCGGCCGCCGGCGGCGACGCATTCGACCGCGCCGGCGGGTAGCGCGGCAAGGGCGGTGACGATCCCGTGCACTTCCAGTTGAACGCGCAGCTTCACGGGCTCCGGCCCGCCGATGGTCGACAGGCGTTCCGTGACGAACAGTCCCGGGGCGCCCTCTTCGCGTGGCCGGGATCCCACGAGACGGTCGCCGACGACGACCGCGCGCTCCACGTCCGGCGCGAGCGTGCGCGTCCACAGAGGAGCGACGCGTCGCAGCGGCCCCGGTCGTCGAATGACCTCGCGCGAGAAGGCGCGCAGCATGCCGAGGTGGTTCAGCGTCACCACGACGCCCCCTCCGGGGATGTCGAGGATCGCGTGGACGTCGAGGTCGAACTGAGACGGTTCGTCTTCTGAGAAGGCGGATTCGTCGAACACCGCCCGAGGCCGCAGGTCCTCGGCGGCGAACACGACGTTGCGACCAAGGTTGTTCCACGCGAACAAGCCGTCAAGGGCCGCCACGCGGCCGATGCCGTGAGGCTGCGAGTTGTGGACGCGACTCTCCGGGTGCGCGTCGACCTCGATGGTGGTCAGCGTGTCTGTCACCGACGCGCTGTCGCCCGGCTGTCGCGTCGCAGCGCACGCGCGAGCGCGGCGAGGACGTCCTCCGGCTGGACGGCGTCGAGGCAGCGGCCCCCTACCGGGCAGATGCGCGGCTGCCGGCGGAACCCGCGCAAGTCGACGCGATCGTTGTACGCGTACTCCTTCTCGGCGGCGATGCAGGCGTCGTCACACCGATCGCCGACGACCGCGGCCGTATGCGGCCAAGGGCGGAAGTAGACGGCGGGGGCGCGGCAGATCGTGACCGTCGGCGTCCCTTGCTGGACCGCGAGGTGCGTCAACCCGGTGTCGATCCCGATGACCGCGCGAGCTGCGCCGATCACGTCGAGCGCCTCGCCGGGCGAGGGCGCGCGCGCTTCCACGATCCCCAGCGCGCGCATCTCGGGCGCGGCCTCGTCGCGAGTGAGCATTTGCACGTCGAGCTCCCGTGCGCGGAGACCGTCCGCGAGTGTTCTCCAGCCGTCCACCGACCATTGCTTCGATGCTCCATCGCTTTCGGTCACCAGGATCACGGAGGACCCGAGCTCGGGTCGCGGCAAGGCGGCCAACGGAGTCGGTCGCGTGAAGTCCGCAGGGATGCCGAAGTCCGCGCAGATCCGGCTGAGGATGTCGTTGATCGAGAGCGTTCCGAATGCGTCCTCGAACTCGGCCGAGCCCCACCACCAGTCTCGCTCGAGGGGATGATCACGCAGGTCGACGAAGTGACCGTCGTGATCATCGCGGTCGAACGACTCTTCACCGACCCAGCCGGTCAACCCGACGATCCGGTCGGCCAGCCGTGCCTGAGCAGCCGAGCGGGCGACCAGCCAGGTCTCGACGCGCGGCTCTCGGCCCCGTGCGATCAACGCCTGGATGGCGGGGAGCGAGACCACGAGGTCTCCTAGGCCGAAGGAGATGGGCGCCACATACACGCGATTCACGCCGGGATCCCGCTCGGACACGCGCCGTCAGGGCTGCTCGTACTCGGTGACGTCGTCGATCTGCAGCGCGGAGAATGCAAGGCGACGTTCGGCGCACTTGTTGCAGCGTCCGCAGTGGCGCCCTCCCTGCGGATCGATGCACGACAACGTGTGCTGCAACGCGAGACCGTGGCCCAGTGCGAGCACATCGGCCTTCGTCAGTCCCGCGAAGGGCGTGACGACTTCGAGAGAGTGTCCCATGCCGCGTCGCACGAGCCCAGCGAAGTCGTCGAAGAACTCACGGGAGCTGTCCGGAAACGGGTTTCCCTTCAAGGTGCCGAGGGCGATCGTGTGTACGCCGTTGAGCGCGCACCAGACGCTGGGTTGGGCGAGCAGCAACAGGTTGCGTCCCGGGAGATAGACGGCCTCGTCGGCGGATCCGTCGTCGGGCACCCTGTCTCCGGAGACGCTCCAGTGCGTGCCGTAGATGAGCGCGATCGGAACGTTCAGCACCCTGAGTGGTTCGGGCGCGGGACTCCTCAGCGTGTCGAGGAAGCGTCGCAGATGCTCCTCCTCGGTCAACTCCCAGGCAAGACCAAACCGCACGTAGATCGGGTGGACCACCCAACCTTGGCTCAAGAGCTCGGCGACGAGGATCGCGCTGTCGAGACCTCCGCTCACCAGCACCGCGACGTCGCGACGCGCACCCGCGCCAGCGGAGGAAGCCGCGGTCACGGCTCGCCCCGATACACACATCCCGACGTGCACGTCTCGCGCACGACAACCTGCGACAGGTCTGGCATCGCCGGGTGCAGACGGCGCCAGATCCAACGGGCGAGGATCTCGCTGGTGGGGTTCTCGAGTCCCTCGATCTCGTTCAAGTAGTAGTGGTCGAGCTGATGGAGCACGGGCTGCATCGCGCAGGCGAGGTCGGCGAAATCGCGGACCCATCCGGTCTCATCACCGACGGGTCCGACCACGTGCACCGAGACGTTGAAGGAGTGGCCGTGAAGGCGCGCACACTTGTGACCGGGAGGAACGTTCGGGAGGCGATGCGCCGCCTCGAAGGTGAACTCCTTGAAGATCTCCACCGTCATCGGCTCCTACGCATCTCCGGCCCGCTCCGGTCACCGGCTCGAACGCATCAACCGGTGCACGCTACCTCCTGGTGGAGGAGCAGGCGGCCCGCGTCCGCGATGCGGGACCCGTGCAGAGTTCACGCCGACGAAACAATCTTCAACGGTGGCTGCTCGAGGCTCACCGTGACGACGTCGCCCGTGGATCCTTGGCTCATTCACACCGTCCTGGGGCACGTGGCCTGACCGGGTGCACACGAAGCGCATGATCTTGTGCGCCAAGTCCGCAGTTGGCTCGAACATCAGCGGGCAGCCACCGTCGATGACGGCGATGCCGTGCTCCCGGCCGTACACCGTCGCATCCTCGCAAGCGCTGCCCTCTCCGAACGAGCGGTGCATCCACGCCTGCTCGATGCCGAGCTCCGCGCACTCATGGATCGTCGCCTCCGCGGTTGTTGCTCCCGTGACCTTTCGGCGTTCGTGACACACCCGTCACCGCGATGCGCTTGTTCGCGAGGAACGTGGATGCGGCTTCTCTGATCGTGACCATGCTCTTCCTCCTCTCGGTGGCTCGGATACTCAGCTCTCATGATCCACACGAGCGGTACAGCGCGGTAGAGCCGAACGTCCCTTTGCTGCGTCGCCGCCGGCGCTCGAGCTATGCCGACAGGATCAGCTGCAGCGCGAAATAGATCGCCCAGAGGACGAAGCCCGCCACGATCGTCTGACGGTGGTCGTCGAGGAACTTGCGGGTCGGCGAGGGCGCATAGCCACCCAAGAGGCCCAGAGCGTTGGCCTCGATGAGCGCCGTCAACGCGATCACGACGATGTACCAGACGGCCCGCTTGCCGCTGCCAGGGATGAAGCCGAACCGTTGGGTGATCGCGACCCAGTGGCTCGTCCCGATCATGAACCACATGACCGAGATGGAGAACAGTGTGTTCGTCCTGGACGCGAGCGCGGCCTTGCGGGCGGCGGGCGCGGCCGCGGGATCGGCCTCCTGACCGGCTGCGGTCCGCTGTGCGTTCCCGATCACGATGCGCTGATTCGGCCAGATGACCAGCCAGACGTTCAGGAACATCACCGTGGCGATGAGCGCGCCGGCGAAGATGCTCATCCCCGAGAACGTCTTGAAGTAGTCGGCGTGGAATTCGTCCTGGAATCCGAGGATCAGGATGCCCGTGACGAACGTGAGCGCGGCAGCCATCCGGAACCACCACAGGGCGCGCGGGACGAGCTTGCCCACCGCTTCGGTCCGTGATCCTGCCTCGAAGGTCGCGAATGAGGGCGTCTGGACGAAGTTGAAGTAGTACAGCAACCCGATCCACGTGATGCCCGCGAGCAGATGCACCCAGCGCGAGCCGGCGATGCCCAGTGCGCGTCCCAAACCGATCGCGAAAACCATTGATCCGCACCCCCGTCAGAGGTGAGCGAAAGCTAGCACCGTCACGGTTGCGGGTGATCGCTCACGTCGCAAGTGGTGGCCCGGGTGACGGCGCGAGCTCGCGGGTGAACCATCGACGGGTGCGACTCGGCGCCATCGCCACCCGGCCGACACGAGCGGCGGTGGATGCGAGCGAGCGAGCCGGACCTGGCGCCGCGCCCTCGAGCAGGTCGTTCCAGAAGATCGACCACCCACCGGCGACGACCCGTCCGACGCCCGGCGCCGTGAGGAGTCGCCCGATGGCGGCGGTTGCCCTCGGCCGAGGCAGTAACGCGGCGTGCGCGGGAGCCGCGGCCGACTGGTACGGGGCGAACGCGGACGCGAGGTAGGCGCGGTATCGCGTCGCCGCCGCCTCCGGCCCGGTGAGCACGGCCTCGGCCGCGGCCCGGCCGCTTCGCATGGCCTGGGAGATGCCCTCGCCCTGGAGCGGGTTGACCAGGCCGGCGGCGTCGCCCACGAGGAGCACCCGGCCGCGGGCGGGCGTGGTGCCGACCATGCCCAGCTTGAGCCATCCGCCGAGGCGATTCCGCACCGCCGACGGCGGGAGGCGGGCATCGAGGACTCCGAGTCGCCACAGGTGCTCGAGGAATGAACCGAAGTGCTGGGCCGCTCCGGCGCCCGCCCTGCGATCCGAGAGCACACCGAGGCCGAGGCCCACGTTGGCCCGACTGCCGACCCCTGGGAACAGCCAGCCGTAACCGGGAAAGCCGCGCCAGGCGGCCGGCTCCCACAGGACGATGTTCGGCACCTGCACGGGGTCATCGACGTAGGCGCGAAGCGCGAAGCCCCAGAGCACCCGCGTGGAGTCCACCAGCCGGGCGACCTCGGCGACGCGGCTGGAGGCGCCGTCGGCCCCGATCACCACATCTGCACACACGCGCTCGCCGCCGGACAAGACGAAGCCGTCGAGGGACATGTCCCGGAAGACGGGCTCCGCCGCGCGTCCGACGAAGGGTTCGGCCCCGGCCGAAACGGCCGCCTCCTGCAGTGTCGCGTCCAAGGAGGCGCGCGGTGACGCGAACCCGTACCCCGGATAGGTCGTGCCGGGACAGCAGGGGAGGCGGACACGCCGGCCGGTCGGCCCCACCACGATCATGTCGCCGACCATCGCGGTGGGGGGCAACTCGATGGCCAGATCGCTCAGGAGTTGCACGCCCCGCGGGCCGACGAGGTCGCCGCAGGCCTTGTCGCGTGGGAATCGGGCCTTGTCCACGAGCGCGACGCGGGCGCCACCGCGGGCAAGGACGAGGGCGGCCACGCTGCCGGCGGGCCCCGCCCCGATCACGAGGACGTCGAAGCGCCTGTCCGGCATGCCCCTCCTTCGAATCGGGGCCTTACTGTACGTGCATGCCCTCGGCGCGAGCCCCAGAGCCGGCGTCGACTCGTGAGCCGCCGCCGGATCCGAACCGTTTCGCACGAGAGCTGTTCACCGGCCTCCCGAGGCACTACGACCTTCTCGAGGCGATCCTCTCGCTCGGTCAGAACGGGCGTTGGCGGCGGGTCATGGTTGACCATGTCGCTCCGGCTGCTCCAGCGCGCGTCCTTGACGTCGCCACAGGAACGGCGGGTGTCGCCCTCCAGCTCGGCGAGCGCACGCCGGGCTGCATCGTGGGTGTCGACCTCACCGAGGCCATGTTGCGGCGGGGCCGGGAGAACGTCGCCCGCCGTCGCGCCGGGAGCCGCGTCCACCTCGTCGCCGGTCGAGCCGAGCAGCTCCCCTTTCCCGACGACGCCTTCGACGCTCTCACGTTCACGTACCTCTTGCGATACGTCGCCGACCCCGCTGCCACGCTCGTCGAGCTGGCTCGTGTGCTGAAGCCCGGTGCTCCCATGGCCAGTCTCGAGTTCCACGTGCCGCCCAGCCGCCTCTGGCGGGCGTGGTGGTGGTTGTACACGCGGGGCGTGCTGCCGGCAGCGGGCGGCCTGGCCGGACGCTCCTGGTTCAGGGTGGGTCGGTTCCTCGGCCCCAGCATCTCGGAGCATTACCGGCGCTACTCGTTGCCCTCGACGGTTGCGATGTGGCGGGATGCCGGCCTCATCGACGTCGAGTTCAGCCTCATGAGCCTCGGCGGCGGCTTGGTGATGTGGGGACGGAACGGTGGCTGAGAGCCGGCCCGCCTTCTACGCCGCCGCGCCCGGAGGGTGGCGAGACTGGTGGACGCTTCTCCACCCTCCCTACACCGCATGGCATCTCGCCTACGTCGTCATCGGCGCGTCGCTCGCCCCCCATACCGACGCCATCCGCCTCATGGCGACGGTGCTCGCGTTCTTCTGCGCCGTCGGCGTTGGCGCACACGCGCTCGACGAGGTCCATGGCCATCCGCTGCGCACGGCCATCCCCGACGCCGCTCTCTGGCTGGCCGCAGGCGCCGGTCTCCTGGGCGCCGTCGCGCTCGGCCTGCTCGGCCTGGCGCGGGTCGGCCCGGGGCTGCTGGCCTTCATCGTCGTCGGCCCACTCCTGGTCATCGGCTACAACCTCGAGCTCTTCGGGGGGCGACTTCACACCGATGTCGCCTTCGCGCTCGCCTGGGGCACGTTCCCCGTCCTCACGGGTTACTTCGCGCAGGCAGAGCGACTCGGCGTCGCCGCGCTGCTGGGTGGAGCGGCCACCTTCGCGCTCTCGTACGCGCAGCGCGCCCTGAGCACGCCCGCCCGCCTGCTACGCCGAAGGGTGACGCGGGTCGAGGGCACGCTCGCGATGGACGACGGAACCGTCCGCGACCTGAGCGATCGCGTGCTCCTCGAGCCGTTGGAGCGGGCGCTGCGCGCGCTGTCCTGGAGCACCGTGGTGCTGGCGGTCGCGCTGGCGGTCGCCCGCGTCCGCTAGCTAGTCGATGCCGGGGGTCAGG
This sequence comes from Actinomycetota bacterium, assembly GCA_005888325.1. NCBI lineage: Bacteria > Bacillati > Actinomycetota > Actinomycetota bacterium. The sequence continues at coordinate 30,063 of VAWU01000024.1, read as the reverse complement.
TCGCGGAGGTGGCCGCGGAAGGAGGTGACGGTCGCCTCGACAACCCGGTCGTGACCCCACCTCAGCACCCGCGGCGCCACCCGCGCCGCGACCCGCAAAGGGCGCTGCATCACCTCGATGGTCGATGACACGCTGGCTCGCGTGCCCTCGCGCTCGGGCTCGAGGACGAGCCGCGCAGCACCCTCGAGTTCGCCGTGGATGGCGGCCTCGATGCGCAGAGGTTGGACACACTCCAGGAGCGCGATTCGAACACCCAGGCGGTATGGCAGAGGGGGCACCACCACGCCATGCAAGACGGAGCCGGCCTCCAGCCCGGGTCCTTCGACGCGAAACTCTCTCAGCCAGCCCCACCAGCACTCGAAGCGCTCGAAGCGCTGCATCGCCGACCACACCTCATCTGGCGGGCACGGGAAGCTGAAAATGCCCCGGTACTCGATCACGTAGGGCGAGCCCGCCATGGGTTCAGGTTACGTAGACGGCAGAGACGGATCTCAGCGATAGTGGCGCGCGAGTTCCGACGCATACGCGCGCGTACGTCGTGGCCAGCAACAACTCCACCGATCCAAGCCCTCGTCGCGTGCCTTGACATCGAACGTCTGTCCCTCTCCTCTGGATGACGTGGGTCGAGCGGGACGACGCTTGACGCGTCGTGGCTGCTGAGAGCGGTCGCTGGGGGCCGGCCCGGCTCGAATGAAAGACGCGCACGTGGCGTGACCCCCTTTAGGTTCGGGATCTGCCAAGACAACCGAACCAGGAGGCAGCGCACGTGCGCGTCAACACTGCATTCAACCGGCTGCTCGCCCTGCCGGGCGCGTGGGTGGAGTCGGTCGCCTTCACTCAGCCTGGTGCGCCTGCTCGACCGGGCGTGGGTGGAGCGGGTGGTGCTCGACGGGCCCGACCGGGTGCAGTCGGGGTGCGCCGGCGCCTCTTCACCGGCGCCGTCCCCCGCGCCGTCGAGGTGCGCGACCGGGAGTGCTTCCATGCGTTCTGCGACCGTCGCCCCGAGGACTGCGAGATCGACCACGTGCAGCCGTACTCGGCGGGCGGGCCCACCGTCGAGGACAACGGCCGGGCGGCCTGCGGCTACCACAACCGTCTGCGTCATCGACGAAGCTAGCCGCCGCCTCGGCGGCGGCCATCTCTTCGAAACCTGGTCTCACGTCAAGATGCGCAGTTCGCCACTGCGCGGGCAGCGGCGCGAACTCTGCGACCGAGTACGCCTTTGTGCCGAATACGACGGACCTCTGGGCAACCTCGTGACCGCCATGCCGTCGCGGATGACTTCCACGACGGCGTCGCAACGCTGTTCCACCTTGCTGAGCTCCTTGAGCGCTTGGCCACCTCCCCGCGCCAGTGAGCGCAGGGTGGTGGGGCAAGGTGTCGGATAGCAACCGAACACGTGTCGGGGGTCTCCCGAACACGTGTCGGAGATCAACCGACGACGAAACGTCGGAGATCAGCCGAAGCAATACACCACCAATGTGTTTGTGCGCCCCCAGGGATTCGAACCCTGAACCTGCGGATTAAGAGTCCGTTGCGGATTGTCCGACGAGATGCTTCCGGCGCCCCGACGTGCCGTTTTGTCGGGCGATCCGTCTGTCGAGTGACCTCACGTCCGCCGTGTGTCGCTGGGATAGTTGGTGGAATACGTGGGTGATCAGAGAAGCGACCGGTGACGGCCAGGGCGCACGTCCCAATGTGCGAACGGGACGTTCTCGATCGTCAGTAGGACGCGCGGTCGAAACGTGGCGCACGTCCTGGGCGCACCAACTCTCCAGAAGTAGCGAGGTCGTACGTCAGGGCATCCGACGCTCTGGAACAGTTCTGTCTGGGGCAGCCTCACTCGGATGAAGCCTTTCCAGTATCGCCGCGTGACGCGCATCCTGACGCGCCTCGTTCAGGCGATTCCGTTCGGCGGCGGCCCGATCCACCAACCAAAACGCCATCGAGACGACAGCGCCGGCGATGATGCCCGCGCCGAGCTCCGTCAGACGAGCTCCGCCCTCCCGACCGTGCTCGGTATAGCCAAGCGACCAAAGGATGAGACCGATCGCAAGCAAGGCGATCGCAGCCGTGATCAGGAGAGCGGGGTGACCGAGACCATGGGGCCTCTCGCGTTCTGTCACGGTGGAAACGTACCGGGGGACGACACTCGGGGCGCGGTCCCCCGCAGCGTGGGGGTCTCCATAGCCCCTAGCGAGGGGCGCACGGCACCAATGAGATCAATCCCCGCGGGAGGAGTCAGGCGCGGACGTACCATGTCACCGACTCATCCAGAGGACCTGAGGGACCTGGCCCTACGACGGTCCGGCAACCGGCCGCAGGGCACGGTGCCAACGTCAGGCGCGATGAGGAGGAAGGTATGACAACACCCGCGATCCCGCGCTTGTTGGCGTGCGGGAGCTATCACCCCGGCCATGACGTCCACTGGATCCAAGCCAAGCGCTCCCACGAGCCGCCGACCGTTGAGTGTGTCGCCAGCGTGGGCGCGGACGGCTGGGTGACGGTCAATCTCGACGCCGGCGACGGCGAACGCGTCTGGAACCACGATCCGGGTCGGCTCGCGGCCCTGCTCGCGCGAACGGCCGGCCGGGCCGTCCTTCGCTCACATAACGTGCTCGCAGTGCCCTCCGCTGACGGCCACTACTGCGTCAGCGTGGCATCCGCGCCCTCGCCATGTCCCGAGCCGGATGAGGACGTGGGCGGGCTGTCGCTGGCGGAGCTCGTACTCCGGCGAGGCGGGTTCTCCGTCCCCGCCAGCCAGGTTCGCGACTTCATTGGGGACTAGCGGAGCGTCACGGCTTGTCTCGATCGGGCGGTGGAACGCCGGGTGGATCTCAAGCGGGCTGTTCGTCACGCCGATCCAGACCAGGTGCACCACCACGGCCGGCTGAGCGCCGACGAACGCTTCGAAGCTGTCGAGAGCCTGCAGCGGCGGGTTTCATCCAGTGCGCTGCGCACGGTCGTCAACCGCCTCGAAGGAAGCGGAACGAACCGCCGCCGTAGGCCGGTGGAGTGGATCGTCGCCGAGACGGAGAGCCGCCGTCGCGTCCGCACCAAGCTGCCGGACGAGGACCTTGCCGAGTACCTGGTCGACCGCTCCGGCATCGACCTGTTGATCTTCGCTCCGCTTCGAGAGGCACTCGCCCTGTCTGCCTCCGATCGCGAGCTGAAGCAATTGCACGACTACGCGGGCACGTCGATACGGGGAAGCCGGATGCGCACGAGCAAGGCGGCGGCGATCGCCGAGCGGCGGTGGGCACCGGGAAAGTCGTGGCCCCACCACTTCGTCGAGGTGCTCGGTCTGCCTCTCGTGTTCGCGGGTCTCCCCGGCCGCCAGCAGGAGCCCGAGACGGAGCAGGTGACGCCCTTCCTGCCGTTGAAGACCCTCGAGGACTTCCAGCAGGATCGTGGCGACCTTGGAGGGAGAGCCTGGCGCCAACCGCGGCGTCCTGACCCTGCCGACGGGATCGGGCAAGACGCGGACCGCGGTCGAGAGCCTGGTCCGGTGGAGGCTGCGCTCACCCGCGCGCCCCGGCATCCTCTGGCTCACGCAGAGCGAGGAGCTGTGCGAACAGGCCGTGCAGGCCTTCCGCGAGGTCTGGTTCGACCTCGGTCGCCGCTCGAGGAAGGTCAGGGACACGTTGCAGATCGCCCGGCTCTGGGGCGATCGCTCGATCCCCGCCGACCCCGACGTCGTCGTGGCCAGCATCCAGAAGCTCCACGCCATCTGGCGGGGGACCGACGACGGCGCCCGCCGTCAGGAGCTGGTCGCGCTCATGGAGCGGTTCGGCGTCGTTGTCATCGACGAGGCGCACCGCATGACCGCGCCGAGCTACACGCGGGTCCTGCGGTTCCTCGGTATCGAGGTCACCCGGAAACGGTCGTCGGAGCTGCCGCTGCTCGGGTTGACGGCGACCCCCTTCCGGCGCATCGACCAGGAGACACGCCAGTTGGCGCGGAGCTTCCACAGCCGGCTGCTG
>VAWU01000024.1:25433-26008 GCA_005888325.1 Actinomycetota bacterium | reverse complement strand
TGGCCGGAATTCGCGATGGACTCCGACCCGCAGTACCGGGAGCACTTCAAGCAGTTCCAGGACTTCCACCCCCAGTTCCTGCAGGAGATCGGTCAATCGAGGGAGCGCAACCAGGAGTTGCTGAAACGGATGGAGGCCCTGCCCGAAGACTGGCCGACTTTGTTCTTCGGGTGCACCGTCGAGCACGCGGTGGCGATGGCGGTGCTGCTGCGACGGAAGGGTCGCCGTGCCGCCAGCGTCACGGGCGCGACTCGGGGCTCGACGCGACGGGCCCTGATCGAGGACTTCCGCCACGGCGGACTGTCGGTGCTGTGCAACTACGGCGTGCTCACCACGGGCTTCGACGCACCTCGGGTACGTGCGGTTGTCATCGCCCGTCCAACGACGAGTCCCGTGCTCTACGAGCAGATGATCGGCCGCGGTATGCGTGGGCCGCGGTTCGGCGGCACGGACGTATGTCTCGTGATGGACATCGCCGACAACATCGAGTTCCACGGGAAGCTCGCGTACACGCGGTACCGGGGTTACTGGAACAGCCACCAGACGGTGCACCGTCGGACTCCGTTGTCGCAGTC